>JAFQVE010000558.1 GCA_017408185.1 Oscillospiraceae bacterium
CGGATTTATCCTGAGATGCGTGAAAGATTTTTACAAACTAGCCAAGCTGATTTGCTATAAGAATCTTTTTTGAAAGTCCAAGGATGAGACGGCGTGCGCCGTATGCAAAATCCTCTGAGGAGCTTGTCCGGTCAGAAAGCGAGCTCTCCACATCAATATAGCGCACAATCGGACCCGCAATAAGCTGTGGAAACATTGTTATATATGCCGCGAGGTCAACAGGGTTTCTTTGGGCAGGAACGTCGCCGCGGTAAACATCAACGGTATAACTTAAAATCTGAAAGGTATAAAAGCTTATCCCGATAGGAAGAGCAATGCCGAGAAGCGGGATTGAGAGACCGGTGGCGGCATTTATGTTGCTGATAAAGAAATCGGCGTATTTGAAATAGAGAAGCGAAGAAAGCGAAACAGTAACGGAAAGAACGAGAAGAACGCGTGAAGCGGTGCGTTTGCGATATTTTTCAATTCCGAGCGCAAAAAAATATCCGCACGCGATTGTGCCGAGCATAAGGAACACATATATCGGCTCTCCCCACGCATAAAAGACAAGGCTTGAGAAAAAAAGCGTTGTATTCCGGAGCCTCTTGGGCGACAGAAAGTAGAGAAGAAGAACCGCAGGGAGAAAGTAATACAGGAAAGGTATGCTTGAAAAGAGCACGTTAAAACCTCCTTTTTGTGACGGTTTAAATTACCACCGCCGTCAGGCGGTGGTAATTATATTCGGTCTTATTCTTCAAAGGCTTTCGGGCACATAAGGAAGAAGACCTTATTGCCGCTTTTTTCAACAATTGTCTGCTCTGCTTCCGTGCAGATGTTCCAGCGCGGGTTTGCCGCACCTTTAAGTGTGCTTACAAAAGCATCTGCGCCGGATGCATCGGGAAGCTCAAAAACATAACCTACAAACGGGATTGTGCCGATAGCGGGGGCAAACATATATCCGCTTGAGAATCCGCGGATTTCCGTATTGTCAAAGCCGGTGAGAAGACCTTCTTCTACCGGGACAACGCCGCCCATAAACTGGATTGAGCTGTGGGAGAGAACTGCATTTGCAATTTCCTCTGCGCTCTTTCCGGAGTTTGCACGCCATACGGCAGCAAGGGTTTCACCAACGGTTCCGCCGGAGGGCTTAGTGTTGCTCTCCGGTGCGGGAGCAGGAGCCGGTGCAGGCTCAGCCGGCTTCTCGGCAGGTTTTTCTGCCGGCTTTTCGGCGGGCTTCTGCGTATCTGCAGGCTTGCTCTGCTCAGGCTTCTTTGAAGGCTTCGGCGATGAAACCGGCTTCTTTTCCTCTTCAGGTGCTTTTTCGGGAGCTTTTTCGTCTTCCTTTTCTGCATCCTCGGTTTCTGCCTCAGCATCAGAAGTCTCGTCTTCTGTCGGCTTTCCGCTTACATCATCCGTGTTGGATGCGGGAATATCGGTTGCGATATTTTCGTTTTCGGGGGAAACTTCGGGTTTTTCCTCTCCGCGGCAAGCCGCAAGAGAGAGCGCGAGGGAAAGCGCAATAATCAGTGCAAGTAATTTTTTCATTTTCATTTTCTCCTTACATATGTTATGTAGTTACCATTATAGAATACCTTAAAAAGAGTGTTTTGTCAACTCAGGCAACCGTATATTAGATTGAGTTGCAGCATAAAAAGTTTGCAATATTAAAAAAAATATGTTACCATATAATAAGCCGAGGGGTTCGACTCCCCTCGGCTTGAAAGAAAGGTAGGAATTTATATGAAAAAAACAGTGATAACAGGTATCGTGCTTGCGCTTTGTATAAGCTTTGCATCGGCTTCGATGATACCGGCTTTGCCTCAGATTATTCCGTTTGGGACAACGCGCTTTGTTGCACCTGTTCTGTCGTGCTCCGTGCAGACGCTCTTGCTTGCGCAAAAGGCAGAAAAAGAACAGATAAAAAAGGAAGAGGAATATATTCCGCGCGGGAACGTTGCATATGTTGTGCGGGCAAACCAGCGTCTTAACATGGAAACCGGAAAATACTATGGGGAGCTTACTCTTATCAATGAGACGGGGCTTTTTGATGTGGTGACGGTTGAGGATGTTGAGAATTATAACTTTATGCCGGTGTTTACAACCGAGCGGATTGGCAGGATTTCCGAGTGGGAAGGAAAGTTTATTCAGTTTGATATGAAAAAAACCGACAAGATACAGAAGCTTGAGCCGCGTTGGAGTACAGTAAAGAATGCTTTTGACGGCGAAGATGGTTTTTATCGCGTGAATGTTGTTTCGGAAAGAAACGGAATTTTATCTTTCTATGATACGGCAAATGATGTTGATGTTTCGTCGGAACCGGCAAAGAGTCTTGCGTATCGGGAAAAAGGGCACGCGGTGATTGCGATAAGCGGCGGGGATTATGCCGGAGAGGCTCTTTC
>JAFQVE010000559.1 GCA_017408185.1 Oscillospiraceae bacterium
CCCTCAGTTGCTATTGTCCCTCCGCCGTTTGCAATCTGATATATCCCGTCAATGCGCCACTGCGCCGATACCTTCGGGTCAATGTCAGCGAAAGTATATGTCGCCTCATAAGCAGTGCCGTTGTAAGTTCTGGGGGCAAAGCCATTTGTTGCAGCGGTATAAGCCTCCCACTTGAAATTATATTCAAGGCTCTCTATGTCTGCAACGGCGGTTATATTCACCTCGCAGGATATTTCACTTTCCTCGAAAGAAAGAGTAGCGCGGACTCTGCCGGTACCCGCACCAATAGCCTTAACGGTTCCGTTCTCGTCCACCGAAAGAATGCCCGGCGTGAGCGAGGTATATGTCACCGCCGCTTCCGGAGCGCTTACTTCACTTCCATCGGAAAGATAACCCTTCGCTGTGAGAACTGCGCTCTCGCCTATAAGCAGCGTTTTCTTGGAAGACACAAGCTCTGCATTGACAAGCCTTTTTCCGATTATGCTTATCTTTGTCTGCGCGCTTATCTCTGTTCCATTCGCCATGGCTGTTATTGTAACCTCGCCCGGCTTTTTCGGAACAACAACGCCGTCCGCATCCACCGTTGCAATGCTTTCGTCGGAGCTTTTGTAAGTTATGTTCTCCGGCTCCAACAGCGCGTTTCCGCCGACGGAGTAAACAGCCGTTGCAGTAAGCTTTGCTTTCTCTGTCAGCTGGATTTCCGATTTATCGGTAGAGAGAATAATTGAGGTGAGTTTCTTTTCCTGCACCGGACGTAACGAGAAGCCTATAATCTCACCGTTACTGTTAGCAGCTGTATCTTTTTCTGTAACGATGAATATGAGCCGATATTCGCCCGGGGTGACCGTTGCATTTTCAAGTGCCCACGTGGTTATCGTTTGCTCATTCGCTTCTGAATCCATATTAATAGTGCCGAGCTTCTGAGCGTCTGTGTTCGTGTCTATACTGTTAACAAGCTTTGTCAGATCTGTTGTTGATACAAGGCTCTTATCCGTCAGGCTCGCAGTCTCAGATTTTCTTACAAGCCATACATCTGCTGTATAACCGTTCGCTTTTTTCTTAAAGCTTACGTCTGCTGCAAAAGTTCCGTTCAGCGTAACATTGAGCGCTATACTGTATGCGTTCGGAGAATTGGCAGCTAAGATGTCATGTACAATACCGTTAGTTCCTATGGTTCCTCCGCCATTCGCAATACCTTGTATTCCGTCAATGCGCCACTGCGCCGATACGGTTGAATCAATGTCGGCGAAAGCATATGTGGCTTCATATGCAGTGCCGTTGTGAGTTCTGGGGTAAACATTTCCGGCTGCAGCTGCATACGCATCCCACTTGAAATTATATTCAAGGCTCTCCGTATCTGCTGAAAAAGTTGCCGGAACGAGCGATAAAAGCATCACAAGCGCGAGAAGCAGCGATATTAATCTTTTCATAGTACGCCTCCTTTTACTGTTTTCAGGGTGTAAAAACGGGGAGGAGAAAACCGTCCTCCTCCCCATGATGATTTAAGTCTTATTATTTTGTGTAAGAACCGTCAGTGATAAGGGTGTAGCCGTCTGTTGCATTTCCGACAATTGCATAGCCCTCGTATGTTCCGGACTCATCTGCAATAACGGTAAACTGGTTATCCTTTGTTGTCATCGCGATTTTGGTTGTGTTTGCTTCGCTGTCAGTGAACATAATGCCCTTTTCAACTGCGCTGTCAAGCCCGATGAACTCTGCCATAACGCCGGTTACGCCCGTAGCCGCATCAAATGTGTCGATGATTATCTTCATCTTTGCTCCGGTGTAGTTGTGAGCTTCATATTCTGCCTTAACCGTGCAATCTTCCCAT
Organism: Oscillospiraceae bacterium; assembly: GCA_017408185.1. Next base: position 1,832 of record JAFQVE010000559.1, read on the forward strand.
GCCTTGAAGGTATAGGTCTTATCAACGCTTACGATTTCGGGCTCTGTTGCTCCGTAGATATTGGATTTTGTCCAGCACTTGAATGTACCTGTGCCGTTTGCTGTGCAGGTGACAGTATCACCGAAAAGGACTGTTCCGCCGCCTGTGCCGTTCACAACATCTACAGTAATTTCATCACGGTCGTCTTTCGTCTTTTCATAATCTGCAACCCAGATATTAGTTTTGCCGTGCTGTTTCCATTCCTTTGCTACACCATAGCCTGCCATTGACGGAAGGTCGGGAATTGTCGTATCCTCAGCCGTGCGGGTTGCAACACGCTGACCGTTCTGGTTAAAGTATTCCTTATCGGTGGAAGAAGTCAGATCGCCTTCATATACTGCGACGAGATAGTTTCTTCCATTTTCCTCGGGCATATAGTTTTCAAGAACATTTGAGAATGAAACTATTTTCTTATCTTTTGTCATTCCCTTCGCCCAGTAAAGGAAGCTTCCTTTATCAGCCTTTGTTGCCGGTGCTGTAAGAGTGAATGTACCGGAGATAGTGCCATTTTTTGCTGTAATTGTTGTGTCACTGGTAAGTCCCGTCACTGTCGGTGCAGTGTAAGAATTTGTAACATCTTCTTTATTTTCGTCTTTAATGAACGCATTTGTAAGCGCTGTGTCCTCCGTCAGTGGAGTGAGGGTGAAGGAGCGGAGGGAAGTATAGCATATGTCATTTGTGTAAGTACTCGAATTATAAGTAAATATGAGGTAATATTCTCCGCTTGTCACCATAGCAGCATTTGCAAGTGACACAGTGCATACTTTTGATGCTTCTCCATCCTGCATATTAACACTGCCGAGATATTGCACATTCTCGCCTTTCAGAAGGTTTCTCCAGTATGTAGCATTTGTTGTATTCGAGTCAAAATTCGGAGAGGTCGATAACGCCGTGTTTATGGTCATATCAATAGCTGTAACATTTTGAATTTCAGTGTTTCTGACAAGGTATACGTCCGCTGTGTAACTATTGTCTTTTTGCTGATATGTCACGCTTGCTTCCATAGCCCCATTTTTGTCAACGATCAGTCCGAAACCAAGAATCGAATCGTTTGTTGCAGGATGATAAACACTATAATTAAATTCGCCTTCCCAAAATGCTTTGCGCGACATAGCCGTAGTCGCAACCATACGGAACGGCTCAGTATCGATAGCAGTTATTTTATCATAACTGGCTACGTCTCGAGCGTCACTGATATCGGTAGAACCATAACTTTCCCTGCAGAACTTATACACCAACGCATCCGTATCCGCCGCGAAAACTGCGGGGACAAGCGCGATAACCATTGTAAGTGCGAGGATTATTGATAAAAACTTTTTCATTTTATGTTTTCCTCCTTAAAATTTAACCAATTCTTTCATATGCCGACTTGTAAGCAGCAACAACTTCGTTTACGCCAAGCTCTTCAAGCGTTTTAACAAATGCATCGAAGTTTGAAACCGGCTCAATGCCACGAACAAATTTTGAAAGCATTTCATTTGTGTATGTACGAACCTGAGTAAGATAAGTGTCAATTGCATCCTGTTCCTCATCGTTGAAGCTTATATACTTTCCGGGGTTATAATACGGAAGAGTATGCGCCTGAACAAGGTCACGCGTCTCGGCAGTCGCCTCGGTCTGCATTGCCTTAACAGCTTCGCTGTCG
>JAFQVE010000560.1 GCA_017408185.1 Oscillospiraceae bacterium
GTCCCCCTCCCTTTAGGCAAGGGAGGCTTTATAATCCAATATTCTCTTAATAAGTACTGCGACCTATGTGCGGCGTTGCCGCACAATGCAGAATGCAAAGTGCAAAATGCAAAATTATTTCATAGAGTCAAGTACCCGTTTCAGCAGAACTGCAACCTCTGCTCTTGTTGTATATTCAAGAGGGGCGATGCGTCCCGATTTGCCGTTCACCAGACCTGCCGATATGAGCGCAGAAACCGCTTCGCGGGCGTAGGGTGCAACAGATGGGAAGTCCGTGTATTGCGATAACACCTCATCCACCGCCATTCGGCGGTCCCCCTTCTCCTCAAGGAGAAGGCTTTGGCTCTGTAGTGCCCGGTAGACGATTACCATCATATCCTGACGGGTGATATTGTTGCGTGGTGCGTATTTATTCTCACCTATTCCGCCGACAATACCGGTATTGCGCGCTATTGCAAGCTCATCTGCGAAGTAGTCACTTGCAGATACATCTGCGAAATTTTTAGTGTTATCCGACGTTAGCTTGAATGCACGGACGAGGAGAAGCGCAAAGTCTGCGCGGGTGATGTTCGCTGCGGGCGAGAATGTTGTTTCCGATGTTCCGCGGATTATTCCGTCTGCAGAAAGTGCGTTTATTGCATCGGTTGCCCACGCGTGGTTGGTGAGGTCGGTGAATTGCGGTGTTCCCACCTCATCCGCCTCGCCTGCGCTCGGCACCTTCTCCTCAAGGAGAAGGCTTTCATCTTCATCTGTTTCATCGGTCTTGGTTTCATCATCGGGTTTATCGGTCGGTGCGGCACCGCCGCCACCGCCTCCTCCGCCGCCACCCGCAGATGTGTCGGTCGTTCCGTCAGACGGCGTTTCTTCTTTGTCGCTCGGCTTGCTTGTTGTCGAGCCGTAAACCGTCACATAGAAGTGGATGGTTGTCTGCCTTCCCGACTCGTCCGTTGCAGTTACGGCAAAGTGGTTTTTGCCAACCTGTGAGCTGTCAGGTTTCCATGTTACCTCTCCCGTTGTGCTGTTAAGGCTTGCACCACGCGGAAGGGTTTCTCCGGAATAGGTTATGTTCTCCAAAAGCTCGCTCGTTGCTTTTACCGTGACCGAAACCGAGCTTCCCGCAGAAACGGAAACCGAATCATCTACTGCTTCAAACTGCGGCGCGGGGTTTTCGCTGTACGAAAGCGGTATGCGCACAGACTGGCCTTCCGAAATCAGATAGTCATATCCCTTTTCAGGGGCGCTTGAATCCTTGTATCTTCTTATCGGAGTGATTCTTCCGATATCAAGAACAATGTCATTACCGCTTCGCTCTGCTTTTTTAACTGCATATGTACCACTGCGTACCGACGCACCGTTATCAATAAATACATACCTTCCGGCAAGGGAGGCAAGCTCATCATCCGTTACAGCTTCATCCGGAATTATTGTGATTTTATTCTCCGCACTCAGTTCTTTTGTGAACTGCTTGACAACACCTTCTACTGCAACCTTGTTCTCTGCCGACTCACCAATGATGTCACCGTCGTGGACATATTTGTATATGTTTGCTCCGTTTTCATTAAGCGTATATACACCTACAAATCCGCGGAAGAAAATATCTTTACCGTTATCGGTACACTTGTATGTCACGGTGTTGTTGGTCGAGTAGAATATATAATCCACTCTGCCGCTTTTATGCGTAATCTTCAATGCACGGTGCGCATCTCCGCTTTTTTCGTCACCGCCAACCGGCATCATCGAAAGTTCTTCACTCGATGCAAGATATCGGGTATTGCGGTACGGTTCAAACACGGTAGTGAACACCGTATCAAGGTTCTCACCGGTGTTTTCGATAAGAAGATATTTGAGCTTATCCACGTTTTTATTCTTTGATGCCTGCGGCGGGAGACCATCAGCAATTGCAACGTTTGTTTCTGCGCCTTTGTCTGCATTACCTTCATTATGCACCGTCATATGCAGATAGAGATCTTTTGCATCTTTTATATTCTTATTAAAATCCTTAATTGCAAATTTTACTTCGAACACATCAGACGGCGCAATATCACGGTCAACATTTTTAAGCCATGTAAATCCTATCGGATTTTCAAGCTGTGACTCAACATGTGTGTTTGCGGCATCCGGTCCGAACGGAACGTTCTCTCCCGCATATGTGCCTATGTAATTTCCATCCGAGTCTACCTGCGGCTTGAGATTTAGTCCGACAGTTCCTGTAATTTCGTTACTCGTTGCGTGGAAGCTGTACAGATGGCTTTTGCCGCCGAGAATACGGAAGAAATCAACCGTATATGCGTTTTCATCATCGACTTCTACCATCACAACGCTTCTGCGATACTGTTCTGTGTCCTCAAAGGAATAGTCCGCCGAAACATCCATAAGCTTAACAAGCCCCGAGTCGTCAAAATGCTTGATTTTACCTCGAATTTCACCCGTTTCCGTCTGTTCCTTTTTATTTACCACCACGCTGTTGTGAGAAAGCGTTGTTCTTGTCCACTGATAACGTTCGTGGTCAGTTCCTGTAAGCGCCGGATAGCCGAGATCCGGCATGAAATCCAGACCGAATGCCGTCATTCCGAGATTTAAAGTGTCGACATGGCCGTGGTCGGTATTCTTTCCGAAATACATCCAGATATTTCGGCTTGTATCCTTGGCTGTACCTTGGTTTGCGTATGTATAATCACCACCGGCGCGGAGGATTCCGAAGCCGAAGTTCGTCATCATTTCCGATTTGAGATCAAGATGTCCGTATGTATCAATAATCTCCTGTATCTCATCGGCAAGTCTCTCCGGATCCCTCTCAGATGACGAATAACGAAGTCCGTCAACCGTATTTCCGTTAAGCTTATACACAACCTGAGCAAACAGCGGATCGCGAAGCTTTCTCCATCCTTCAACCGCTGTATTCTTTGTTATCCAGTGGCCTTTTCCCTGAGTTGTTCCCGTGTCACCTATCTGCGGGCTGTAATAGGTCGACATAAGCGAAATGTTTGAATAAAACATCTGAACAAACTTTGGATTGTTATACAGATTAACCTTGTCGTATCTGTCATAATTGTCAAGGATATTCTGAATGTCAGAAAGCGCGGTATGCCAATTGATGTTATACTGTGATGCTTCATCACCCTGCCCGTCAGCATCTATGGTATTTACCAGAACCTCGCTGACACCGCCGCCAAGGCACGGTGTTGTGTTCGAGCGCACCCAGCCGGGAGCCATAAGATAGTCAAGCCACTTTGCAGTCTCCGGCATTGTGTCAAGAACAACCGCAACAATTGCGTTTGCTTCCTGCGGGAGACCGAAGTTACCTGAAACCGAGCAGTCCACAAGTCCGTCAAGAGCTGTTCTTAAGAATCCATCCTCAATGTTTGTGCGAATTTGCGCCGCTGTGTTCTTCGCATGACGCATCTTTATTTCCTTTGATTTGTTGCTTATGTACTCAACAACAGACGGATCGCTGTACGCCTCAAAAACTATATCGTATACTTCAGCGCGTTTGACAACCTCTTCACACTCCCAGATACATCCCATGGTTTTTCCTATGTTAAGTCCGCCATCGGTGTTTACAGCGAAATCAGACCACAGAGAAATATCATAATCGGGATAAAAGTCTGCCATTCTGTCAAGCAAAACGGCAGCCACCTTACCGTACTTTACATCTCCGGTATAGAGATATGCGCGTGCGCATTGTCCTATGGCTCGTTGGATAAGTCCTCCGTTTGTATCGGAGCTATCCTGACGTCTCCACAGTCCGAGGTGGATATACTCTGCAATATATGTATGGCGTTCGATATTTCCGTCGGTCTCATACGGCTTCCCGTTTTTATCCTTCGGTACATATCCCCAGCCATCATCAACGCCCCATGTTGCGTTTGACTCACCCTCGCGCAGTCCCTCGCCGCCGTTGAGCGTTTTTACTCCCGACAAATCAACAGTTTCATACAGCTCATTATAAAGGTATCCGCCCTTTACACCGTAGCCGTACCACGCATCAGAGCCGACCGGTGCCGATTTATCGCCGAACATTTCTGCGTGCTTATCGAGTGCGCGCTGACGGTCAAATTCTCCGTACTCGTTAAGTCCGAGCTTATAGAAGCTGCCGAAATCATTACTCGGGAAAAGACGCTTGCAATCCGGACACTGAACCTTCCACGGACGGTTGAGCGCATCGTGCTTCCACGAAAACTGACCGTGCTTTTCCATTACGTTCGTACCGCAAAAGCGGCAGGTATATGCCAGCGGGTCGTTTGAATTGCCTATACATATTGCACGCGGCAACCCTTCTGACGGAATGAGGCTGTAGATATAATCAAGCTTATCCACAAACGCATCCGCGTTTTTTATATAGGCATCGCCCTCTGATTTCACCCATGAATATTTCTTATAGTTTTCACGCACCGCCGCAATCTTTTCCGGCGTGTAGTAAGTAGATTTTGCTTTTCCGTAAACTACGGTAAGAGTGACCTCCTGCGAGCGGATTCTTCCGTTAACCTTTACGGTTACGCTGAATTTTGCTTCGCCCTCTTTAAGCGGAATGATGTTATTTTTATCATCGAGCACAGCATTCTCCGGAGTGAGCGCAACGGCAGAAATTTCGCAGTTCTCCGCATCAAGCTCTCTGCCGAGATTGTCGTATGCCGTAACGTATACCGGAACGGTATCTCCGTTATCGGTAAGGCGTATATACTTACTGCCGCCGGCAGTGACTTTGACAGATGCAAGTCCCTCTTCCTGAACAGTAATTTCCGTTATTGCGTCTATCGTGTTGCCGTTAAAGCTCGTTACCGTCTTTATCCTTGCCGTACCGGCTTTGTGCGTTGTAAGAACATCTCCTTCTATCGTTGCTATATCCGTATCAAGTGATTTAAAGGTTGATGCAGCAACAGAGGAATCAAGAATTCTCCCTGATTTAAGCGTTGGTGTTGCAAAAATACGCGTTGCATCACCGGCAAGAAGCTCTTCTGCCTCGGTTTTCACGCCTGTGCCGACAAGCGGATCATCCTTTACCTCAATATCGAAGGTCAGCGGATAGTCAACTCCGTCAATCGTTGCGGTAAATGTAGCTTTCACGGTTCCCGCTTTCACTGCGGTAAGCGTAAATTCCCGCTCCGCGCTGTTTCCGAGCTGATACTTAAATCCCGAAACCGAAACACTGTCATTTGAAACATCAAGCGTGAATTTGTTATTGACGTCTGTTGTATTTCCTTCAAAATCCGGTCCGAAGTGACGAACACTGCCATCGCTCATCAGAACAGAAGCCGCGCCGGTTACGCTTTCGCCTACGGTAAGCTCTCGCGGCAAGTATGTTTCAATTTTATCAAAATCCACGTTATCCTCTGGATTGAACACAAGCTTTCTTACATACATATACGGCAGGTCTTTGCGCTGCTCTCTCAGGCGGAAACGCACCGAATGCGTTCCCTCCGAGAGATATACGGTGTTCAGTTTTTTGCCGACATCAGTTTTCTGAACAGCACCCACTTCGTGGAAGCTGTGGTCACCCACATAATTTTCATCAACAAAAATGGAGTATGTAGGCGAGCCTTCCCACAGACCGCCGAAAAGCTCAAGAGAGTAATAGTTTGCATCGGACACATCAACATTGAATGCAAAGGATGCACCCTTGGGATCTGAGGTCTGCGGCCACATACGTTTATCTTTTGCCTGTGTGAAAATCTGAAGCACATTTTGCTTTGTGTCCGGGAAGTTAAAAATTCTATAATAGTTGGTTGTTTCTTCCCTCTCTATTATCGTATATCCCGGTGTTCCGTGCAGAACTCCGCGGTTGGATTCATCTGTCTGTGTTTTTGAGAAATCCACTTCAAAATCCCACTGATAATCGCTTACTGCAATTCTGATTACGTGTGAACAATTCTTCCCCTGCTCATTTTTTGCGGTGACGGAAACTGCCGCCTCCCCTTCACCGATTGCGGTAACCGTGCCATCTTCAGAAACTGATACAACCGCGTCGTCGGTGCTTGCAAAGGTGAGCGCATAATTTGATATATCCCCACCCTCGCCGTCGTTCATTCGTGCAGTTACGGTTATCTTCTTGCTCTGTCCTGTAACAAGCTGTGTGTCAACAGAGGCATTTATTCCGCTGAGAATAGGCTTTGCACTGATTGTAATCTCTGCGCTTCCCGTAACGGTATTGTTATCCCAGTCTGTTACATGAGCATAAATCATTGCTTTTCCCGGATTTACACCCGTAATCTCCCCGGTCTCTTCATCAACCTCTGCGATGTTTTTATCCGAGCTTTCATATTTTACGGAATAATCGTCCGTATACGGTTTTCCGTCCCCGGTTCTTGTGAGGTTGAGAGCTGCTTTTGCCTTTCTCGTAGCGGGAACCGTGCTTCTGTCAAATGAAACGTCAACGCGGTCAAGAACAGGATATTCCATTCCGGAAACCGGAATAACCTCCGTGTATTCCTCATTGTTGACTTTCACCTTAATTCTTATATTGGTCTGCCCCACACCGGTTGCAGTTGCCTTAAATCTTATTTCATCGGAGCCGTCGGAGTTCATATATGATACGTCGGAAACCTCAATTATTCCGGGTTTATCCGAGGTGATTTCAACCACGCGGTTTTCATCATCCTCCTCACCTTCATCGGTAAGTCCGAAATGGCGGTATGTTCCGTCGGACATTGCGACGCGCGCAGTTAAGCTCTCGCTTTCGCCCTCTGCTATTTTCTCCGGAATTTCAAGCTCTATCTTGCTTATCTCCGGAGCTTTCTGTTCATCAAGCGGAATCAGAGAAACCGTATGCGGAACAAAGAACGCGCTGTTTGAATATATCTTTCTTGCGCGGAATGAAATTTCAACATTTCCTTCCGGAATATACACAGAATTAAGTGCTTGTTCCCGCGTATAGAGATTTGCCGCGGCATCGGTTGCGTTTTCGTCGTTGAACACGAAATCTCCGGCATATTCGCCGTTTACATAGATTGAATAATCTCCCGAGTTTTTCAGCATAACGCCCTTAAAGCTTACGTTGTAATAGCCGGGTGTGAATATTCTTTTTTTCACGGTAAACATAGCATTCGCGACAGTCGGCCATATTTTTGCGCCTGTATCAAGCTGAACGAAATACTTTGTTCTGCCCTGTGCATCCTTCACCACGCGCGGAGTGTATCTCGAGATTGAGTTTGTCATTTTATTTTTATCCAGCACAAGCTCAAACCCATCTGTCTCCCAAGCCTCGGACGGCTCTGTCTTATCGGTAAAGCGCATTGTGTCCTGCGTCATCTCAATATCAATGCGCGAAAGCGGCGGCTGCTCAATTACATTAAGCGTATGTACTGTATCATACGGCGTACCCTCTACGGTTGCGACAAGCTTTATCTTCGCCTCGCCGGTTTCAAGCGTCCTGAAAGTAGCGGTATACCCACCGTCCGTCATGCTCTCCGATACTATTTCGACCGTGTCTGCGGTTTCTGCAAAAGCCTTTATTCCGTCTCCTGAAATAGCCGGCTTAAACTTTTCGCCGTCAGACATCATGATATTCGCCGTAAAGGTTATTTCCCTTCCTACGATTTCCGTATCCGTCATTGTGTGCACGGTTTCGGAATACATCGGCTTTGTGTATGGGGTAAGCTTTAAACTCATAGGTCTTACGGCGTATGATACGCTGTGATCCTTACCCACCCATACAAGCAGACAGTCTCCTGCCGTCTCTGCATTGTAAATTACGGTTGTATGCTTTTTCTCTTTATCAATTTCGCTGTGGAAATTCACGTTTTCAAACAGCGTATCGGCTGAAGCTACCGCGGCATCAATATCGGCGGGTGTTCCCGGTATGATATACATATCCGCAACAGAGCCTGCCGGGCGGCAGATATAGTCAAGCCGTACAGCATACTCACCCGTCGCCGGGATATTCATTTTATATGCCGTATATTTACCCTCAGGGATGTTGAAGAAGGCATATCCCGCTTCCCATCCAAACTTTGTTTTGTTGGTACTTGTTGTTCCTACCCACTGCAGCGTGTTATTGCTGTTTGCATATGTTATCCCATCGGGTTTAAGACCGGGATAATCTGCTTCAAGGAAGGAGTATGATGCTTCTTGTCTTGCATCTGTCGCAAACGTTGCGGCAGGCAGAAGAGATATAAGCATCACTGCAGCCAGAAACAGAGATAATAATCTTTTCATATGTTTGCTCCTTTCAAAAAAAGGGGTTCTGGTGATTACAAGGGAGAATGAACGCCGTCCATCCTCCCCTGTTGCTAATTAGTCTGCATATATTACCTTGTAATCGTTGCCGTCCTTGTAGATGAGATATCCACGGGCGTTTGTGTAGCTGTCCTTGGTCGGCTTTGCAGTAAACTGACCGTGCGCCTTCTTCCATTGCGAAGTCGCTTTTTCATAACTGCTGTCAACAGTGAGCTTATCTCCTGCTTCACCGAAGAGAATACCAACCTCTACGATTTCATATGCACCCTTATCATATTCTATCATACGTGAGGTGCCTTTTGCACTGTCAAGATATACCATTGGAAGTGACTTATCATATCCCGCTGCCGCTGTTGTGATATTTGTTGCATCCCAAATATTGAAGCTGTAAGTCTTTCCGAAGTCTACAACCTTACCGCCACGGAGCCAGAAAACCTCGTCCTGAGCCTCTAAAACAACCTGCGTGTCATAATAATTTGCGTCTTCATCTTTTGACTTTTCAGTTATACCTTCTGCAAGTGCAATGTTATAAGTATTCGTTGTCTTTTCAAACTGTGCAATGTGACGGGTAATTCCGTCAATGACTTCTTCTCTCCAAGTTTTCAGGAACTTATATCCGAGAAGAGTCGGGTCTTCTGTCGGCTCTGATGTGCCGAGGAACTCACCATTAAAGTTATACCACTCATCTTTCGAGTCATCTTCTGTATAAACCGCTGTGAGCATTGTATGAGTCATTGCCTTGAAGGAATATTCATTTTCAAGAGAAACAACCTGACCGTCTGCAGTTCCACGCATCCAACCGCGGAAAGTGTATCCTTCGTATGTCGGTGCATTTACTGTTACATCTGCGCCGCGGGTAAGCGTTGCTGCCTTTGCAGCTTCAACCGCATTATTATCAACATCTTTTGCGGTTATCTCTATCGGACACTCGTCAACATTTGATTCAGCATAGAACGATACAGTAGGTGCTTTCGGGAGAGTTACCGTAACATCAACCTCACCAAGGATGTAGTTACCGGACTTCGCCTGAATCTTTGCTGCACCTGCGCCAACTGCAGTAACAGTTGTGCCGGATATAGTTGCAACAGCATTATTTGTGCTTTCATATGTAATTCCCGTTGTATCTGTTGCGGCTTTGCCGTCGGATGTATATACCGTTGAAGTGAGAGTTGTTGTGCCGAGAACCTCAAGCTCGGAATTTTCAAGCATCATTTTTGCCCAGATGGGAGCTTTTCCTGTTCCACCGTTAAGGGTAAGCTTTACAGGAGTAAGTGCTGTGCCTTCAGTTCCGGTATTTTTCCATACCATAAGATACTCACCAGCATTTGGTGCTGAGAAAATAACTTCTTCTGTGGTTTTGAACTGATTAGTTTCATCATAGAAGTTTACATTCGAAAGCACAGGTGTTGAAGCAGAAATTGTGCTTGCAATATCCATATCGGCAGTATAGGGCAGAATATACATACTTCCGCTTTTTGCCGAAGATGTGCCTCTGCTTGTCTTTTGTCCTGCAAGATATAAAAGGGAAGCCATATAATCGCCGGCTACAGGAACTCTTATTTTATAAGCAGTATATTCATCACTGTTTGCCGCCAGTTCAAGATCCGCAACAAATCTGTATATTTTCGGTTCGACCTCTTTCATCTTCTGATCCCAGATCGCAGGGAGTTCGTCTGTGCTTGTTGTTGTAAAGTATTCTACTCTTCCATTGGATGTCCATAATTCATAAGTGATCAGATTTGCAGAAGCGGCAGTGCTGTTGCTTCCTACATAAGTATCGTACTCAACCTTGATTCCGGAAAGATCAACTACGTTGATTTTTTGTGTATAGGTTTCACCACCAACAGTTGCGGTTACTGTTGCTGTTCCGGTTTTGTAGGTAGTTATCTCTCCAAGCTCGGAAACCTTTGCTACATCTTCGTTATCGCTTTCGTATGTAACATAGTCATTGAGGAGCTTCTGTGTGACCTGGTCGCTTGTTACTTCGACAGATGCGGTAGCTTCCTCACCGACTCCGAGAGTTGTCTTGTCGATAGAAAGCTCGACAACAGGAGATGCTAATTTGTCCAAAGTCAAGCTTTTGAGATCGAATGTACAAAGTCCTTTTGTATCGGTAACAAATACAAA
>JAFQVE010000561.1 GCA_017408185.1 Oscillospiraceae bacterium
AAGCAAATTCTCGACGGAGTTGTTGACTGATTCCAATTCAAAGGAGAAAAGAAAATGAACCGACGAATAAGCGACTGTCTTCTCGGAAAAGATCCGAATTATCTCTATCCGTTTCTCATTTTAAGAGATATAAACGAGAACCTTTCCGTGGATGATATTATCGAAGAAATAAACGCTATCAAAAACTCCGGTTGCGGTGGCTTTCTCATTGAAACACGCGGCTTTACCGATTGGGGACGCAATAAATGGTGGGAGCTTCTCGACATCATACTCGGAGAGGCGCAAAAGCTCGGTATGAAGGTATGGATCACCGATGATGAAACCGTTCCCAGCGGCAAGGCGAACTGGGCAGTGCGCGACAAATATCCCGAGCTTCAACGGCTTGACCTTGCGCAGAATACTGTTGATACTCTCGGTCCGCAAAAGGGTGCGGCAATCCGTGTAAACAGCTTTATGCACGAATCGGAAGAGCTTTTTGCCGCAATCGCCTACCGTGTTGAAGGCAGTGACGATGAGCCTATTTACAGTGATGCGATAAATCTTACCGGAAATGTTCGTGACGGCATTCTCTTCTGGGATGTTCCCAAAGGTTTTTACCGAATTTTTCTTATATTCAAAACAAAAGTCCGCGGAGTTCCGACATTTCGCAATCATCTTGACTACCTTAATCCCGATGCCTGCGCTCTTATGATAAGCGAGGTATATGAGCCCCACTTTAAGCACCTTTCAAAGTATTTCGGAAACACAATTTCCGGATTTTTCACCGATGAGCCTATTTTCGGAAATATGGCGGATGCTAAAATGAACTACTGCGAAAAGCTTGGTTCGGATTCCATTCTTGCCCCATGGAGAGATGATCTTCTTTCCATTATCGCAGAAAAGGAAGGCTGGAGCGAAGAAGATGCACTTCTTGCTCTCCCAGCACTCTGGCGCGATATCGGCGGCAAAACAGCAAGCCTGCGCCGCAGATATATGGACATACTGACAGAGAATTACAGTGAAAATTTTGTTAAGCCTATCGGACGTTGGTGCAAGGAGCACAACGTCTTATACACAGGTCATATCCTTGAGGATATGAATGCGGATATGCGCTTTGGCTGGAGCACGGGTCACTTTTTCCGTTCTCAGGAAGGTCAGCACACATCAGGCTTTGATATCGTTCTTCAGCAGCTCAAGGTCGGAAGCTTTGAGCTTGCCCATGCGACAATCAGTAGTGCGAAATACTCCGACCCGAGTTTCTATCTCTATGTCGTCGGAAAACTTGCCGCCTCCTGTGCGCATCTTTATCCGCACATGGACGGTCGCATTATGTGTGAAAATGCAGGTGCAGGAGGTTGGGGCGAAGGACTTTCAACCAGAAAATATATGCTCGACACTTCTCTTATCTGCGGTGCAAACCTCTTCTCCTCCGCAGTTTTTGACCCGAAGCATAACAACAATCACATTCCGCCCTTCGTCTATGACCACGGCGAGAATCCGCAATATCCGTTCCTGCAACCGCTTATGCAATATTTAAACCGTGTTTGCCATTTGAACTCGAATGGTGTCCACATTGCAAACGCACTTATATATTATCCCGTCGAGGGCGATTGGGCAGGCGCAATAAAGCTTCCCCAGAGAATCGCGGCGGAGATGTCGCGTGCACACATTGATTATGACTTCGCACCCTGGGATATTCTCAGAAGCGATGCTGTCACAATCAAGGACAAAAAGATATGCATAAACCGTGAAAGCTTTGACTGTCTCGTCATCCCCTGCTGTGAATATCTCCCAACAGAGCTTCTTTCACGTTTTGACGAGATTGCAAAGGATGTTCCGGTAATATTTGAGGATCTTCTTCCCACGGTTTCCGAGACGGGTGAGGTATTTGAGCCGAAGTACGCACTCTGCCTTGACACGGAGGAGATACCCTCCTACTTTAAGGAAAACGGCTTTTTCGATATCAGGCTTGAGGGTACACCCGAGCTTATGCATCTTCATCTTCGTGACGGCAATGCAGACAGCTATTTATTCCTCAATCTCTCCGCATCGAAGGCAATCGAAAAAGAAATAGAATTCAAAAATCACGGAGATTATATTCTCTATGATGCCTGGGAGAACAAAACCTCTCGAGGAAAATGCACAAGCGGCAAGATAAAGCTCACCCTTGCCTCCAAAAGCACGATTATGCTCATCTTCGGTCTTGATGTAAATACAAGTGAGGACATTCTTCTCCCGCAGGTTTGCACCACCGGTTTCAGGGATATCCCCGTCGGCACTCCGATCGAAGTTACTCTGACAAACACGCACGGCAAGATCGTTCTGCAAAATACAGAGATTTCTGATGGGCTTGTGAACTATGCCACAATCCACCCCGATTTTTCAGGAGAGCTTGCATACCGATTTTCCGTGAGCTCCGATGAGGACATCCGTTTTATCGACCTCGGAACCGTCGGTGAATGTGCAAAGGTTTTCGTCAACGGCGTTTTCTGCGGAAGTCTCGTCACGTCACCATTTGTCTTCAGAGTCGGTGATGCATGGAAGTCAGGAGAAAACGAAATTGAAATCAAGGTTGCATCAAACTACGGATATGCAAGAACCGACGATTTTTCCAGATTCCTCACACTTCCCCCAAGCGGAATTCTCGGCCCAATACGTGTTGGATAGACATTAAAACACCTGTGAAAGTTTATTTTTCACAGGTGTCAGACTGTCGAAGAACCTGAGTATGCGTTAAGCAAACATCGGGTTCTTCTTCGTTTTTATTATCATTTCTCCGTCAGAATCGGAAAGCACGCCTTGCAACGAATTTTCGCAAAAAAAGAACAGCATCCGCATCTGAAATAACAGAGTGCGGATGCTGTTTTCGTTTTGGATAGAGATGTGGACGGCGAAATTCGCCACCCACTTAAAATGATACCAAAAAATGTACGTCCCCAAATGGCT
>JAFQVE010000067.1 GCA_017408185.1 Oscillospiraceae bacterium
TATAATAATATTATCACCGGTTCAGGTGAGAAATAAAGGCTTTTTGATAAGCCTTTTGGCCTATGGAGGTGGAATATATATGGCAAAAATCATTGCCGTTGCAAATCAAAAGGGCGGCGTTGGAAAGACAACGACGTGCGTGAATCTTGCAGCAGCATTGCATATACTGAAAAAACGTGTGCTCCTTGTTGATATGGATCCACAGGGACATTCAAGCATCGGCTTTGGAGTGAATAAGCATGACAAGCTTCCCACAGCATATGATCTGATTGCAGATACAGCCTCTGCGGCAGAAATCATCAGAAAAACGCCTTACGGAGATTTGCTTCCGGCGAGTACGAATCTTGCGGCGGCAGAGGTTGAGCTTGTTTCGATGGACAAGCGGCAGTTTGTTCTTCGTGATGCACTGAATACCGTTTCGGACAGATACGATTTTATAATAATCGACTGCCCCCCTGCCCTGGGTATGCTCACAATAAATTCATTGTGTGCGGCAAATTCGGTAATTGTTCCGGTAGATTGCGGATTTTATGCGCTTGAGGGGCTTTCTGCGCTGACAAGCACTATGGCAACGTTGAAAAAAAGCTTTAATCCGGAGCTTGATATAGAAGGCGTTCTTCTTACAATGTTTGATTCGCGCACTAACCTTTCCGTCCAGATTGCGCAGGAGATAAAGCGCTTTTTCCCGCAGAAGGTTTTCTCGGTAACTATTCCGAGAAACGTGCGTCTTGCAGAAGCTCCGAGCCACGGAAAGCCTGTTATGGAATATGACCGTCATTCACGTGGAGCAGATTGTTATATGCGTCTTGCTGAGGAACTCATAGATAAAAATGAGGAGGTAAGAAAAAATGGCTAAAAAAGGCCTTGGGAAAGGTTTTGATACTTCATTTAAGGGTCTTGATGTTTTCTTTTCAAACGAAGAAAGCTCGGAAAGTGTTTCCTCGCCGGGTGCTGAGGATAGCGGAAAAGGTTCACTTCTGATAAAGCTTTCGGATATAGATCCGAATAAAAATCAGCCGAGAAAGCTGTTTTTTGACGATTCTCTTGAAGAACTTGCGGAATCAATTCGCATCCATGGGATTCTTCAGCCTCTGGCACTTCGCAGAAGTGAGGGCGGAAGATATCAGATTATCGCCGGTGAGCGCCGTTTTCGTGCGGCGAAGCGTGCGGGGCTCAGCGAGGTTCCTGCCGTAATTGTTGATGCGGACGACCGCGCGGTAGCAGAGCTTGCGCTTATAGAAAACCTTCAGCGTGAGGATTTAAATCCCGTTGAAGAGGCAGAAGGATTTCGCGCGCTTATAGAAGAATTTTCGCTGACGCAGGAGCAGGCGGCAGAGCGCCTTGGAAAATCCCGTTCAAGCCTTACAAATGCAATGCGTCTGCTTGCCCTCTCCCCCGAAGCTCTCGCCCTGTTGCGTGAAGGACGTATTGAAAGAGGTCATGCAAAGGTAATTCTGGGACTTTCTGATAAGAATAAGCAGACGGAAGCAGCAAATATTGTTGCGGAAAAAGGTCTTAACGTCCGGCAGACAGAGGAATTGGTGCGTCGCATGAACCGCTCGCTTCTCACACCTCCCGAAGAAGCAGATTCTTTTGAGGTTGATTACGTTGCATCTCTTGAGCGCGACCTCACAAAAAGTCTCGGAAGACGAGTAAAGCTTTCGCACGGGAAGAAAAAAGGTACACTGTCTCTTGAATATTACGGAAACGATGACCTCGACCGCCTTATCAAGATACTTAGCAAAATTAAATAGGAGATTGCAAAAATGGACGAAAATAAAAAGAGCACAAAGCGATTTCTAATTATTTACAGTATTGCGATATTTGTATTTGCAGTTGCGTTAATACTGATTGCATCTCTTTCTCAGATGCGTATAAACCGCGAGGCAGATGAAATCCAGGAGCGTCTTACAAATGCCGAAATTCTCGCCGCAGATAAGCAAACAAGGCTTGATGCGGTAATGACGGAAAATTCGCGTTTGAATGAGCAGATAAAGAAGCTTGAAACTGAAAACGAAACGCTTAAGACGGAAAACGGAACGCTCACTTCCGCAAAAGATACAGATGCAAAGCGCATTGCCGCGTATCAGAAGCTTGCGGAGATGATAAATTACAAGCGTCTTGGAAAGAACCGGTCGCTGAAGAATGCAATAGAGGCTTTTGAAGCAGGTAAATATCCGGAATGCCTCAACGTTGCAGACCTTGAAATTTATAATTCCATAAAATAAAACACAAAGGAAAGTGAAAAGATATGTTAGATATTAAAGTAATAAGAGAAAATCCCGAAAAGATTAAGGCTTCCCTCGCCCGTCGCTGCAAGGATTACGGTGCAGAGGTTGATCGCGTGCTTGAGCTTGATGCGCGTCGCCGTGAAATAATCGGAAAGAGCGAAGCAATAAAGGCTTCACAGAATGCAGAATCAAAGAAGATTCCGATGCTCAAAAAGGCAGGAGAAGACACAACGGCAATTTTTGCAGAGCTTAAAAAGCTTGGTGATGAGGCAAAGGCGCTTGAAGCAGAGCTTCGCGAGATAGAGGAAGCGCTTAATGCTGCAATTCTTGTCATCCCGAACACCCCCAACGATTCCATTCCCGACGGTCCGGATTCTGACAGCAATGTTGAGGTAAGAAGAAACGGCACTCCGCGCGAGTTTGACTTTACCCCGAAAGCTCACTGGGACCTTGGAGAAGAGCTTGGTATTCTTGACCCGACAACTGCGGCAAAGGTTACGGGAACCCGTTTCCATTTCTATAAAGGTGCAGGTGCCGCATTGGAGCGTGCAGTTATAAACTTCTATCTTGACACGCACACAAGCCGCGGATATACCGAGGTTTTCCCACCGTTTATGGTAAACCGCGCATCAATGACCGGCACAGGTCAGCTTCCCAAATTTGAGGAGGATGCATTCCACCTTGGACGTGAGGATTACTTCCTCATCCCGACAGCTGAGGTTCCGGTAACAAATATGCACCGTGATGAGATCCTTGACGGTGCAGACCTTCCGATTAAATACTGTGCGTATTCTGCTTGCTTCCGCGCAGAAGCAGGAAGCGCGGGGCGTGATACACGCGGTCTTATCCGTCAGCATCAGTTTAACAAGGTTGAGCTTGTTAAGTTCGCAAATCCGGAAAATTCATATGAGGAGCTTGAAAAGCTCACTGCAGATGCAGAGTTTGTTCTTTCCTCCCTCGGTCTCCCCTACCGTGTTGTAACGCTTTGCGCAGGAGACCTTGGCTTCTCCTCTGCAAAGACATACGATGTTGAAGTCTGGATGCCGTCTTATGACAGATATCTTGAAATCTCCTCCTGCTCAAACTTCGAGGATTATCAGGCTCGCCGCGCGTCAATCAGATTCCGTCCGGAGCCGGGTGCAAAGCCGCAGCTTGTTCATACGCTCAACGGCTCGGGCGTTGCAATCGGAAGAACCGTTGCTGCTATTCTTGAAAATTATCAGAACGAGGACGGCTCTATCACCGTTCCGGAAGTTCTCCGCAAGTACATCGGAAAAGATGTTATCCGATAACAGACAGTAATATATAAAGCAAAAACAACGCTGTGTTTTAAAAACACAGCGTTGTTTTTTATAATAAGCTTTAGTTTTCTTCTTTGTAAAGACGCTTAACTGCGTGAATAATATCGAGTCCGTACTCACCGGTTACAACCGCTTCCTTGCCTCCCTCGCGGAGAACACGGCAGACATCCTGAATCTGATATGTCATGCCCGGAACGTGCTCGAGGTCTACTTCCTTGAAAACACCGTCGGCACCGCAATAGGAAACATGGCTATGGCTGGGCAGGCGAATTTCGCCTTTTGTGAGATAGAGAGCAACCGTGTTGCAGCTTGCGGGAACGTGTCCGATAAGGTTGAGCGTGCCGGTAACGCCGTTTGCCATCTTTACAAATGCCTGACCGCTGTCTTCACAGTCATACCCTTCGCGGATATGTACATTTCCGTGAATCTCTGCAATATCAGAGTCTGTAAAGTACTTCATCTTGTCAAGACAGTGGGCGCCAAGGTTTATCATGATTCCGCCACCGGACATTTTTTTTGTAAGAAACCACTTCGGACGGTCGTCGGAAAAGTAGTTCATATTTCTTGTTTCATGGAAGCTTACAAGCTCACCAAGCTCGCCGGACCGGATAAGCTCTTTTGCATAGATGTTAGCAGGCATATATCTCTGAAGATGTCCTACCCAGAACATAACATCATTTTTCTTGCAGCAGTCAATCATCTTTTGGCAGTCTTCACTGTCAAGTCCCATTGGCTTTTCAAGGAAAACGTTGACTCCGCACTCTGCGCAGTAGCAGGTAGCCTCGCCGTGAAGACCGTGAGGAAGAGTGATTATTGCGATATCTATCTCACCTTTGAGCTCATCAATCATTTTTTTGTAATCCGTATACGGTTTTGCGCCCGTCAGCTCACAAACATGGTTTAAATTAGGTTCTGAAAGGTCACAAGCAGCGACGATTGAGGCATCGTCAATTGTTTCAAACGCGTGGATATGCCCCGAGCTTATTTTTCCACAGCCGATAAGTGCGGCTTTAATCATAATAAAAACAACCCCTTCTGAAATTAGGAAAAATTAATCAATTATATTTATTGTACCACAAACGAAAAGCGCTTGCAACATAAAAAGTAGCATAAATGGGAAAAATTATTAAAAGAAAATTTCATGCATTTTCTTTGGCAAAATATTGGCAGAAAACTGGCAGAAACTTGGCACCGCAAAAAATAAATTTTGTGATAATATAATCACAGCCTGAAAAACGCACACTTTTCCGGTGTGCGCTTTTTGTTTGTCGAAAGGAAAGGCAGATGTAGAAAATGACATAGAAAACAATTGAAAAAGAAATCAAACTATACTATAATTAAGGAGGTATGAGGATTTTGATATCGAAGCGGCAGAGGAAAAGCTGCGCGATAATGATTACTGGACTGAACGTTTACTCGAAAGCCGCAGACAAGGCTATGGCTTTGCTGGTGATGAGCAGATAGCAGAAGAACGCAATACACTTGAAGAAGAAATCAAACGCGCAAAGGATGCGGCAGACCGCAGACGTGAGCGATATATCCGCGAAAAGGCGGCGCAGATGCCGGACAACGGACTGCATGAGCTTCTGCGATGGTCTGTGAGAAATATGCCGGAGAGAAAGCAAGATACATTTTCCGCAAATCCGCAATTTTCAAACACGCTTTATCCGGAAATATCACCGGGATATTCTAACGGAAGCATCCCGCAAAAGAATTACTATACGAAGAATAAATCAATATACGGAGAGAATACGGATAAAGCGCTTGATGCAATCAGCAATATTCTGACTGCAACATCGTTGGTTCCCGGTATAGATACATTTGCAGATGCGGCGGCAATACCGGTAGACCTTCTGCGCGGAGATTACATATCGGCAGGGCTTGATGCGTTTGGCATCCTTCCGTTTGTAGGAGAAGTAGCCGACACCGCAAAGCTTGCACGCGCGGGGATGAATGTAGCCGATGTGGCACATGATGCAAATAAGCTTAATATTACACACAGATTAACAAAAAGCCACAAAGAAATGGAAAAGTTAATTAATGATATTAAAAGCAACGGAATTAAAGAAACAATTAAATATGTTGAGCATAACGGCGAGAAATTTGTAGTTGATGGTCACCATAGGTTACATATTGCTCGATTGTTGGGATTAAAGAATATTCCAGTAGAAAAAGTGAATCTTCCGTATAAGGGATATAATTCAATAAATGATTTATTCTGGGAGTAGAAAGGATATATAATGATTTATGTAACAGGCGATATACACATTCCTTCAAGCGACATACAAAAACTTAGCACAAAGCGTTTTCCGGAACAAAAAAACTTATCAGAAGCGGATTATTTAATAATCTGTGGGGATTTCGGAGGCATATGGAATGAGAGTTCGGAGGAACGGTATTGGATAAAGTGGCTGTCTGATAAAAATTTTACAACACTATTCATAGACGGAAACCACGAGAATTTTGATTTACTGAACAAATATAGCGAATGTTGCTTCTGCGGAGGGAAAGTGCATAAAATTGCAAAAAAGGTCTATCATCTTATGCGCGGTGAAATTTTCGATATTTGCGGAAAGAAAATATTCACTTTAGGCGGAGCGAGTTCTCATGACAAAGAATACAGAAAAGAAGGTAAAAGCTGGTGGGAAGAAGAACTTCCGTCACAAGAGCAGTTGTGTATTGCCACCAAAACTTTGTCTTGCAGTGACAATAGAGTAGATATCATTATATCGCATTGCGCGCCTACCTCGTTGCAACAAATAATTGCTCCGGAATATGCCTCGGACTGTTTAACCGAATACTTTGAAAAGGTGAAGAAAACAGTGCTTTATGACAAATGGTTTTTCGGTCACTATCATAAGGATTGTGAGATTGACAGTAAGCATACTGCGGTGTTTGATAAGATTATAAAAATCTGTTAGCGCGTATATGAAGGATGCTTTCAGGAAAAATAAAATTGTTGTAACAAATCGCTTTACACACAGAATTATGACTACCGGCACTGTGCTGGTGGTTGTCGTTTGACTAAACCAAAATAAGTGAGTTTGTTCTTCTGAATAAACTCACTTATTTTCTTATATATTTACTTCATTGCAAGGCTTGAGTTGAGAAGTGATGAGCTATAGAGGAACAGCACATCGCTGTTTTGAAAATCCACAAATGAGCCTATCATAGCGCTTTGGATATATCGGATATCCACAAGCGTTATTTTGCTGTAAGCCGGAACAAGAATCGGAGCAAGGCTTGAGGCGTAAGAATCGCGGAAGATAACAAGCTCGCGCTTTTCTTTCGCGGAAGGGTTTTCCACTACGAGCAAAGCGTTGTTGCCTGAGAGGAACAGCTCATATGGGTCTCGCTCGTTTGCCTTTTCAAAATTATACACATATGAGGTCTCGGGACGTCCCGTGTCGAAGCTCGTCACGGAAACATTATTTAAAATATCGTTCGTGAGATATTTTATTGTGTCTGGAGAAACCTTCATTGCCGACTGTCCGGCATACACGCCGTAAAACGGCACGTCAAGGATGTTCTCAGTATACTCTGCAGAAATATCCGCTCCCATCTCAGAGGCAATGTGCTCTGCTATATCGCGGATGCACTCCTGCCGCCAGTGTGAATCCGTGCGGTAGAAATCATCAAGAGACAAGAGCGGAAAAACGTCGATATAATTCATATACGGCGTTTTTTCTTTCATATATGATACAAGCGCTGAATAGTCGAGCTTTAGCGTATCAAGGAAAAAGTTCTTGTCCGGCACGATCGAGAAGTATACATTTGTGTTTGCATCCCGAAGAAACGTATCGTAAATGAATTGAAAGCGTTCCGATGCATGATCAAGCATTGGCGTGTTCATAGGATAGTCAAGCTTCGTGAGATGCCCGTCTTTTACTATAACACCGTTGTTATCGGAAAGATTGAAAGCATATTTTGAGGTATAAGCCTTTATCGCGCGGAATGCATCACGGAACGGAAATGCATCAGTTGCATATTCTTCAAATCCGTTTGTGAAATCTCCGGAAAAAATACTTTCTGCGGAAAGCTCCGGCATTGGAGCAAGAACACGCCGTTCGCTTTCTGAAAAGTCACTTTTCGGATAAAACCAGACAAAAAGAGTCAGTACGGCGAGAAGAAGAGCGGATGAAATCCATGTTATTTTATTTTTCACAACAACACCCTCCTAAAATCTGAAATACAGGAACGGATTGAAAGAGCCGTCAACAAGATATGCTGTTATCAAAATCAAAAGAATGCACAGCACCGGCGCTTCAAGCAAAGAAAGACGCTGCCCAAGCTGCGTTTTTCCGATAAAATGCTTTAACGCAGGGGTTGAGCCGATAATCGCGACGGCAAAGAGCGGTGCATATGAGCGCAGATAATAGAAAAACTCTGCATTTGCGAGAGGATACTCCCCTGCCCCGAACATTGCACCGATATAAGACAGTGCGTCCGGGAGAGTTTTTGCATCGAAGATAACAAAGCTTATAAGAACAAACAGAAAAACATATAAATGGGCAACTATACGGTTTTTATCAATATATCTGCCAAGAAACAGCTTTTCGGCAAGAAGCAGGACTGCAAAGTAAAGTCCCCACACCGCAAATGTCCATTCCGCACCGTGCCAGAAGCCCGTAAGACACCACACAACGAGGATGTTGAATATAAAACGACCTTTTTTTACGCGGTTTCCGCCGAGCGGGATATAAACATAGTCACGGAACCACGAGCCGAGCGAGATATGCCAGCGGCGCCAGAATTCGGAGATGCTTTTTGAAATAAAAGGATAGTTGAAGTTTTCCATAAATTTAAAGCCGAATATACGCCCCAGCCCTATCGCCATATCGGAATAACCGGAAAAATCAAAATAAACGTGAAGCGTAAACGCAATTGCATACATCCAGAAAAATGCGACGGATTTATCCTGAGATGCGTGAAAGATTTTTACAAGCTCACCAAGCTGATTTGCTATAAGAATCTTTTTTGAAAGACCAAGGATAAGACGGCGTGCGCCGTATGCAAAATCCTCTGAGGAGCTTGTCCGGTCAGAAAGCGAGTGTTCCACATCAATATAGCGCACAATCGGACCCGCAATAAGCTGTGGAAACATTGTTATATATGCTGCAAGGTTAATAGGATTTCTTTGTGCAGGAACATCGCCGCGGTAAACATCAACGGTATAACTTAAAATCTGGAAAGTATAAAAGCTGATACCAATAGGAAGAGCAATGCCGAGAAGCGGGATTGAGAGACCGGTGGCGGCATTTACGTTGCTGATAAAGAAATCGGCGTATTTGAAATAGAGAAGCGAAGAAAGCGAAACAATAACAGAAAGAACGAGAAGAACGCGTGAAGCGGTTCGTTTGCGATATTTTTCAATTCCGAGCGCAAAAAAATATCCGCACGCGATTGTGCCGAGCATGAGGAACACATATATCGGCTCTCCCCACGCATAAAAGACAA
>JAFQVE010000562.1 GCA_017408185.1 Oscillospiraceae bacterium
ATTGTCCCCTATTCCGTTTACAATGCCGGTATTTCTTGCGATTGCAAGTTCTTTTGCAAAATAATCGGATTCCGAAACATCCGCAAAATTCTCCGTATCATCGGAAGAAAGACCGAATGCACGGACAAGGAGAATTGCAAAATCTGCTCTTGTGATATTATTTGCAGGTGAGAAAGTATTCTCGCTTGTTCCCTTGATTATTCCTTCATCTGCAAGGGCGTTGATAGCCGACTCCGCCCAGGCGTGGTTTTCGAGGTCAGTAAATCGAATTGTTGTTTCAGGAACATCAGGAGTTTCAACTTCAGGTGTTGAAGGTATAGCAGGTGTGGATGTTCCTCCGCCACCTCCTGCACCGCCTCCGGACGTTGAACCATAAACGGTTATAGTGAAATATTGAGTGTTGGTTCTTCCGCATTCGTCAACAGCATCTATTGCCACAAGGTTATCACCAATCTGCGATGCAGTTGGCTTCCATGTGAATTTACCGGTCTCTGCATCAAGTGCTCCACCTCTCGGAAGTGTTCTTGCCGAATACATCACCCTTCCACTTTCAGTAGCCGTTGCATTCACCGTCACCGAAATCGAGCTTCCTACAGAAGTGCTGAGGTTATCAGATAACTCATCAAATACGGGAGCAGGGTTTTCTTCATACGCCATCGGTATGTTAAAACTCTTTCCGACTGCAACATCATAGTTGTATCCGAGTTCCTCTTTTTTGGCATTGACAAAACTGCTTATAAGAGTTACATTTCCAAGCTTGACTCTTCCATGAGTTTCATCTGTCATTTCAACACTTTCGATGACATACGTTGAGTTGCCGTAATTTTCACGTTCCACATCAATAATACGACCCGAAAGCTCATTCGCTACAGACTGTTCAATCTCGCAGTCAAACTCAACATCAATCCAGTTGTCAAAGGAAAGCTCTTTTTGGAAGTCGACTATTTTTCCTTCTATTTCAGAATCAAGATTTTCGAACTTAGTTTCATCGTTTCCAATCATTTCGCCATCGTTTATGTAGCTATAAATGTTCTTTCCGTTTGAATCGGTTGTCCAGACTCCGACGAAACCGCGGAAATCAAATACATCTCCAACGTTATATGTCACGGTATTATTCTGTGCATAGACGATATAATCAATTCTTCCGTCAATAAGCTCAACCTTAACAGCCTTTGCCATATCAGTCTTACCCGGAGTTCCTGAAATTACGGTTACGGGAACATTTTCGATTGACTTAATGTAGCGACTTCCGTCATATGGCTCGATTACTGTTGTAAAGAGTGTGTTAAGGTCACGTCCTTTACGGCGAACAAGCATATATTCAAGATGCTCTACAGTTCCGTAGGTACTTGATGTTCTCGGAGGCTTACCGTTTGCAAGTGTTATCTCATCAGCATTCCAATCATTTACCATTGTCATACGGAGATGTATATTTTGTTTGTCGTTCCTTGACTGGTTCCAAAGGTCCTTAATTTCCCAATCAACGTAGAACTCGCCTATTCCCGGAGCATCGGCACGCTTGATATCATTAAGCCATGTATAGCCTACCGGATATTTGAGAACGACATCGTTGCTTCCGGAAACCGACCACGGATCTTCACCATACATAACCGCAGGTCCGGCGTAGCTTCCCGTCGCCTGTGCTTTCAGGTTGATATTTTCCGAAACTGCCGGATCTTCTTTGCTGAACGCATGGAAGGAATACAGATGGTCGTTTCCTCCGAGGACTTTGAAGAAGTCGATACCATATGATATCTCATCATCATAGTCCACCATAACTACCGTACGACGGTATTCATCCGTTGTTGCATATACAACAGATGCATCCACATCCATCACCTTAACCCTTGTGTCCTTCTGGTCAAAATGAAGCGGTATTGCATTATAAGCACCGGTATCCTGAGATTTTTCGTTTACAACAACGGTATTGTGTGCCAGGGTTACATTCTGCCATTGATTTCTGTTAGGGTCCTTACCTGCTGTTTCCGGATATCCCAAGTCACTTGTAAGCGGAATGCCATATGCATCTATACCAAGATTCAGTTTATCTTTATGTGAATGTGACTGTGCACCGCCAAAATACATCCAGAAATCATGCTGAGTGTCCCGAATTCCCGACGAAGCATTTGCCTTGTGGAGTGTTCCACCCTTCATAGCCACAAAGCCATAACCTGAAAGAAGTGAATTCTTGTCGTAATCATATTCACCATACTGCTTTATAATCTTCTCTACATCGGTTTTTAGACTTTCCGGATTCTTCGTGAAAATATCATAGTGCAAATCATCGAGATCTCCACCCTTGATAAAATACAGATGCTGAGCAATTTCAATATCTCCCGTTTCTTTGAATGCATTTATCATAACGCTGTCATTATCGGGAAGAAGTGAATATTTTCCGACTACACCTGAATCACCGATAGGAGCAAGACCTCTGCGAATCACAGTAAGCGGAGCATATGATTTTATCATCGCAACAAACTTCGGATGCTCATAGAGATTTACGCTTTCACCTTCATCGTATTTTACGAGAACATCGGCAACTTCAGTCATCTGAGTTACCCAGATTCTGTTATAACCAGGTGCAGATTCACTTCCCTGTCCATCACGTGAAACATCGTTTATAAGACGTTTGTTTATTTCACCACCGGTATTATACGATGTACTATCACTTTCGCTGTAGTTGAACAGCCACTTAAACATATCATCTGTTTCAGGATGAGTATCGAGAACAATTGCTGCACAAGCCAAAGTTGACTGATGTGAACCGAAGTTTCCTTCAATGGAGCAACGCTGAATTTCACGATATATTTCTCGAAGGATTCCATCTTCAATGTTCTTTCTTACCTTTTCGGGACTTGCTTTATCATTCTTTTCGCTATTGTTATACGCTTTTGACTTTTCAGCAAGGAAAGATACTACATAGGGATCGTCATACATCGGGAACAGCGCATCATAGCTCTCTGAAAATGCAGCTGCAGGACCTGTTTCCCATATTGCACCAAGAATTTTACCATGTTTTGCTCCACCATCGGAGTTTGAATAGTTAAGCAGATACGGACGAAGGTCATATCCCGGATATACATCTGCAACTCTGTCAAGAAGTATCGCACCAACTCTGCCATACTTTACATCGCCTGTATACATATACGCCTGTGAAAGAGTTTCAAGCGCATTTCTGATTACTCCCGGATTGGAACCGGATGTATGCCACAGACCATAATGATTATAGTATGCAATGTATGTATGCATTTCTTT
The DNA here is from genome assembly GCA_017408185.1 of Oscillospiraceae bacterium. The sequence goes on from JAFQVE010000562.1 coordinate 3,256, forward strand.
GCATCCGTTTGAGTAGCTTCTTCCGGTATCGTAACCGAAGCCATCATCAACGCCCCACTTTTCCGAAGTCTCGTTACCTGTAAGCTTGACAGGACAGCTGTCTGTTCCAACTTCGGGATAAAGCGTGTTCTTAAGATATCCCGTGCCGTAGGTTCCTCCGAACTCTTCTTCATGACGCTTTAAAGCAAGTTCTCGGTTAAAGATTCCGTGCTCGTCGCGACCGAGTTGATAGAAGCTTGCAAAGTCGTTTGACGGGAACTTTCTCTTACAGCTCGGACATTGTATTTTCCAGGAATCCACCAACGGTTTTGATATCCATGAATATGAGCCGTAATCCTGAAGCAGGTTGACTCCGCAATAGCGGCAAGTATAGCGATCAGGGTCATTTCTGAAGCCTACCGTAGATGCTCTCGGAATTCCTTCACCGGGCACCATTTCCCAAAGCATATCCTCAAGTCCGAGATATTTTTCAGCACTCGCAATTACAGACTTTGATTCGGATCTCGCCCAATTATACTTAGTTATGTTTTCACGAGCAGCATCCACCATTTCATCTGTATAGTAAGTTCTTCCCGTTTTTCCCTCACGGACAGAAATGTATACTTCGGCACTTTTTTCAGTTCCTTCATAAAGAACCGTTACACCTATTTTTGCACTTCCGAGTCCCTTGGGAGTTGCATAGCCTGTATCCGATACCTCCGCAATCTCCGGATTTTCAGTTACCCAAGCAACCTGAGCATTTGAAATATCAACATCAGTACCGTCATCTGCTTTTCCGATGACTTCAAGCTGAACACCTTCGGTATCCGGATTCATAACGAAGAACGGTGCTTCTATCTCAACATTAAAAAGATCTTTTTCCTCTGTTGGCGCACCCTGCGGTACGACTTTTACCGAAATTTCCTTCGTCTTGATATCACCGTTGGCTTTTGCAGTCACGGTAATTGTTGTTTCTCCGATTCCCGCTGCTGTTATCATTCCGCTTTCCGAAACTTCTGCAACGTCGGAGTCTGAGCTATCATAGGAAAAGATTATATCCTTTTCGGCTTCTCCGTCGGATTCACTTTGTCTGCTATAAACAAAGCCATCAGCCGCTTTAATCCCGGCAGAAATCTCTTCCGTTGCTCCCGATTCAATTACGAAGCTGTCTTTTGCTGTTGTTACTTCACAAATTGTCGGAAGTCCCTCAATTGCGGCAAAGCGAACATATGCAGGATACATATAGTAGTTTCTTGACACTTCCTTTGTGGCATACGGACGAAGAGTGAGCTTATGAGTACCCTTTTCAAGATACAAGGAGCGAAGATTCAATATGCTCTTCATTCCTCTCAGATGATCTGCGCAGAAAGAGGTTTCACCGACATATTTTCCATCGATGTATATATTTACATATTCAGCACCATAACCGTTTGTTGATCCTCTCACGAAAATCGGCGAGTAATTACCGGTATACGGAACTGTAAAGTCTACGGCAAAATCACGATTGGAGGAATTGGTTGTGATATAGAGAAAGCTGTTATAGAGATATGTGTTCTTGACAGTACTGTGAGAAAGTGACCAATCCACCTGCCAGCCGTATTTATCAATTGTTACATTCTCAATCTTTTTCTCTTTTGCACCACCGAAATTAAGGATAAAATCACGCAAATCGGTTTCCACAACTGTCACTTCAACCTCATTGGTTGTAACCGTTGCCCCACCGAGAGTTATCTCTGCGCTGATTTTGACTTTTGCACCCTCAATCTCACCAAAAATCATATTGTTGGCATCAATGCTGACACCACCAACAGGATCGCTTTCAATGTTCCACTTTATGTCGGCATTTGTGAAATCGGCATCAAATCCGCTTTCCATCTTTCCCGAAAGCACTATAGGTTCATCACGAAGATATCCCACAGTCGGCGGACAGGAAAGCTCTGCGGATACTATGGGAGAGATATCGGAAACTATGATTTCGCACTCTGCATATGCATTATTATCACCAAGGAAGAGAGTTGCCGAAAATTTTCCTCTTCCCGCACGAAGTCCTGTTATGTTTCCGTTTTCATCAACCGAAATAATTTCCGGAGTAAGCGATTCAAATATAACATTTCCACCGGACATATCGGCGATACTGCCATCTGACATAAAGCCTATGGGAACAGCAGTCGTTTTCTCACCGGCATCAATCGTTTCCAACGCTGTGGTCAACTCTGCGTACAAAAGCTTCATTTCAAAGCCCGATGTTGTGACGCTGACATCGCTTTCTCTCGTTATTCCCTCAAGAGTCAGCTTACCGGAAATAGTTGCAGTTCCATTCTTTCCGCCGCAGGTTGCAACAGTTGATGCAACATTTATGCTGAGTGGCATTTTATATACCGTGCTGTCTTCGAACTCCGATACAATATTTTCATCCGAAGACTTGATTTCAAAGCCATCAGCCAAAGTTCCTTTATCCACGGAAATATAATGACCGAGTGTTGTATACGGTTTTGAAATAACGGTAAATGTTCCTCCGCCATCCACAGTCGTGTCTCCGCTGATTTCCATTTCAAGACCTGCATAGCCCACTTCACGAAGTTCAAAATCGTCCATCCAGATTGTTCCGCTATATCCCGTTTTGCCAACCCCCACCGAAGGAGCTCTGATATTCAACCTCGGAGAAATATAAAGTTTATCTGCTTGCCACTCCGAATCAACATACAGAGGAACAACTACTTCCTGCCATTCACTAAAGGTTTCATTCCAATTTTCAAAGTTGTTTATATCGGCATTTCCGCCCGGGACGTAGGCAAGTGCTGAGCTTGATGTTCCGGTTGCGTTATTATAGGCGTATAGATTATACCTGATTGTGGGATATTCTCCGTCTTCAGGTTTCTGAATATCCGTCTTTACTTTGAGAGTGAGCTGATAGAACTTACCGGGTTCAACAACAACTCGCTCTCCATTTCTCTTCAGAAGTATTGTCACCATATTTTCCGGCATCGGAAGATCAGGGTTAAATGTAAACGCAAGAGCACGGTTATCCGCATTCCCGTCTTTTTCCTCTGTCTCAATGCCTGCACGGAAGAATACCGGAGTTTCCGGAGCCGTATCATTGCGCGTATAATCCCAGACCCATTCATCTTCTTCAAAATCAGGGTTTAAATGCTCCATCATATTTCTTCCCGCAGGTGCAACAATGAGACTGTATTCTGCAGTTCTCGAAACACCTTTATAGGTTATGTTTGCAATAATCTTTGTCTGACCGTTGCTTTTTGCTGTAACAAGTCCGGTCTCTGAAACCGTAGCAACATTTTCATCCGATGATGAATATTCAATGAAAAGCTTTGATGTATCAATATTATCTATCTCAATTCCAACATCGTCATAAAACCTATATTCAATCTGCTTTTCCGTCATATTCGGCATCGGATCATTTTCATCAAGAAGTCCATGAACGGAAATTGCCGCTTTATCAAACTCCCCTGCCGGAGGTTTGATTGTAAACGTTGTCGGCTTTACATCAAAAAACACTCTTGTTCCAGAGGTTAGCGGAACGAAGTTCTCATTCTTTCCGACAGGATGGAACATAAGATAATATGTATAATCAGAATCAAGGTAAACTTCATTAGAAGTCAAAGTTTTCACTTCAGATTTTTCCGAATACATATCAATACTTGCAAGCTTATTCTTGTCACCAAGAGATTTGATATATGTAGTCAGACTTCCGCTTCCATTTCCCGATGCACCATATACAAATTCAGGTAGTGTCCCGTCATTTTTAACAAGATATACGTTCGTTATGGGAGAGCTTTCCTTTGCAAGATAGCTGAGTTTTGGGATATATGTTCCGCTTTCGGGAACTTTAAGCTCAATGGCGTATGCCGCAGCGCCGCCATCTGCACGACTTTCGTATGCATTCCACAAAAGTCCTGCAGAGTCGGCATATGTGTTATAAACATAGCAGGTTGCTGCCGCTTTCCAAGGGGATGTGACATTAGAAAGAACAGTATCAAATGTCATTTCTGCAAGAGATGTGCGCTGTACATTTGTGGAGCTTCCGAAAGCTTCACGGCTGAAATTATAAGTATATTCCTTTGTTGCTCTTTCAAGCTCTTTTACGGTAATATTTACAGTATCTGAAAAGTCAGTTCCGTCAAGAGTTGCGGTTATTGTAACTTCACCCTTTGCAACTGCGGTAA
>JAFQVE010000563.1 GCA_017408185.1 Oscillospiraceae bacterium
AACCGCACCAGCACGGGCAGAGGCGACAAAGCTGTCAATAACAAACTTTTCTATTCCCTTTATTCCGTCAGCAAAAGCAACTATTCTGTGACGTGTTCCACCGAAGCACTCACTACCGCCGCCCTTTGCGGCATATGAAATCTCAATCCCGTCACCGTCAACAAACTGATATGTAAAGTCCGGAATGTTCATTCCGATATTGTTGCCGGGATCAAAGCCTGTAAGCGGATGCTTCATTGTTGCGCGAAGATACCCTTTTTCCGTTGCTCTTGCAACAGCACGGCGTGCCGCGTTCTCAAGCTCAACAAAACCGCCTTCGAGTTCGCACTTGTTGCCGACCTTAAAGTAGAAAATAGGCCAGCCTGTGTCAACGCAAAGAGGGTTTTCACGCTTCTTTGACATATCCATGCTGTTAAGTGTTGCGGACAGTCCTTTTTTTGCATCGGCGTTTGTTTCTTTTGCTATTGCCTTTTCAAACGCATCGCGGACATCCGGTGAAATCTCCGTTGCACCGCGCTTTACCGTCTCAAAAAGCACCTGTTCATATACGTCTGTTTTTATCATACCTAATTACTCCCCTGTCATTTCTGCAAATTCCGAATATGCCTGCATTTTAAAGCATTCAGGTATGCAATGCGGCGCAAACGGAACCAAAACAAGTTCTTTTTCGCACTTAATATGTGCATATGCGGAATAAACATATTCCGGCAGACATATTTTATCTGCAAGCGCCGTGCAGAACAATGTCGGCACAGAAAGAAGTGACGCCATATTGTTTACATCAAAATAGCTCAAAGTGTTCATCGCAGCGTCTGTGTGCTCAGGATATACCCTCAAAAAACTATGCGTTGCGGCAAAAACACCCGTTGCATCTTCCACTCGCTGCGGTATACAGCAGTAACTTGTAACTGCCGTATAGCATTTCCTAACCTTACCGCTAAGGGCAGATGCCGTAATTGAAAGAGCGCCACCCTGACTCGCACCGTAGGTAACTATCTTTTCCGAGTCAACTTCAGGGAGTGCTTCCGCAACATCAACCGCCCTTATTGCGTCAAGATAAATATTTTTCATATAAAATTCATTTTTATCAAGAATACCTCTCGTCATTATTTCGCCGAGCCTGTCTCCGTTTGTGTAGCTTGCTTTATCTACTGTTGTTCCGCCCTGAGAGCGCATGTCCATGGCAAAGCAGCAGACTCCTGTTGCGAGGATGTCCGGAAAAAGCTCTTTTCTTCCGCCTCCGCCATGATATAAAATAACGCAAGGATGTTTTTCCTTTCCGTCATTCGGAACAGAAAAGAAAGCATCAACAACAGTCTCGTCGTGAGTATTAAACTTAATTTCATAGGTTGTGAAGGTTTTGTCGTAAGGGAGAGGCAGCTTTTTACGGGTAATGTTAAGCTCCTTTTTGCGAAGCTGTTCAATTTCTTTTTTCCAAAACGCTTCGAAATCCTCATTATTTGTCTGCGGAAAAATCTTTTTCTTCAAGCTTTCTTCAAATCGTGCTTCGTATTTCATTATTTTTCACCTCATCAAATTTTAATATTTGCAAGCGGCATGTGTTGCTGGCAACCGTAAATGTCGTTGTCCGAAAGTGCGCCGCTTATGTTTTTTCTCGGAAATGTTATTTTTATTGAATTTACCACAGCGTATGTTATGATGTCGATTTTATTGACATCCACGTCATACGCTTCTGATACAGCTTTCTCGGTAAGCCTTTCTGCTACATATTGCATAGCTGTCTCATTCTCAAAAATAAGGTCAAAGGTTATATAAAGTGGTCCTGCATTTTTACTTCGGAGAATTTTTGTATAGTCAATAAGCTTTTTCATTTATATCTCCTCCATTGTCATTTTTGCAGTTTCAAGAAGCGAATCAACCTCAGCAAGATGGAAAACCGAAAATTCATAAACCTCTCCGACGTGAATATCGGACGGTGAGAACGGGAATGCAAGATTTCCTGCAGTTGATTTTCTTCCATCATAGTCACAGTGAAGCATACGGCTGCGTACAAGCGCACATACCTCATCTGCAATATCCTGTGTTTTTCCGACTACATCAATCACAATTCCGAGTGAAGAGTCTTTTCCGCCGCTTGTTTTGAATGTGATGGTGTAGCTTCCGTCAGGAAGTCTGCCGTGCGTATTCTCGTGTACAAAACCTGTGACAGTAGCAATGATTTCATCAATGCGCGCTATTGTTTCCGGGTCATAAACCGTTGCAGGACAGATTGTTCTGTATCCTGAACACTTAACACCTTCAAGCTTTAAGGTTTTAACCTCAGCTTCACGGAATTTTGAATTACGCACGCGGACAGTTCGCTCATCTGCCTGTTCAAACTCGGAATTTGTCAGATCGCAAACGCCGTCAGGCTCAAATATCAGATATGGGTTTGTCTGCTCATACAGCGTATGTGCCGCAACACGCTCAACGGTGCATTTTCTTATCGGATTTGCCGGACGAAGCTCAAAGTAGTCATCGTATATGTATCCCTGCATAACATCTGCTGCAGCAACAGGCTCGGAACACATTGCGCCACATTCCATAATTTTTGCCATATGGAATGCAAGTCCTTCATCATATCCGTTATAAACGCATGGTGCGGCATATATTGCCGTATCACAGGCTCTTCCGCAGAGAATGACATCCGCCCCTTGTCCGAGCAGCTCAATAATCGGTGCAATACCTATCTGGCTTACAATACACGAGCTTTCTTCAACCGCCACTCTTTCAAGCGGCATCTCATCGCTCATATTCTTTATTTTTCCCGAATCAAGCTTTTCAAGTACATATTCTTTGGAAACATCGCTGAGCACTGTGCCGAGCTTGAAATGCAAATTCTGTTCTTTTGCAATTTCTTCTATTATTTCACGTACCCAGGCAACATGCCTTTCGCTTCCTGCACCACCTGCTGTTCCGATAATAAACGGAGCCTTATGTGCAAGTGCTTTCGGCAACGCGAG
>JAFQVE010000564.1 GCA_017408185.1 Oscillospiraceae bacterium
CTGTATCTCAGGTTATCAACACCGATATCAACGTGCTTCCAGTTCACAAAATCTTCGCTTACATATGCAACGTTGTAGCTTGGATACATTATCCACTTCCCGTCGTGATATATGACGCTCGGATCGGAAATTGAGCGATAATCATTAAGGGAGCGTATATCAAGCCGGCTTAAAGATGCATCAAGCCATCTTCCGCTTTTTACTTTTTCAACGCACAAGGGATTACAATATGTAGGTTTCATAAATGCGATATCCTTTCACTCTAATTGCATATATGTTTTCATTATATTTTTTTGATCAAAATTTGTCAACAAATACAGTTTAAGTTTTCTCGATTATATAATGCACACACATTGAAATTCAATTGTATCATCCGATTAAATTATACAATACAAACGAAAAAATAATCAAGCCCGATTTGTTGTCAAATCGGGCTAATCGTAAATTTCGGACAAAAGTTCGAAGTTTTATTTTATTCTGTTATATGCTTCTTCATAAACAGCAAGGAGCTCAGCAATAGGCATCTGTGAAAGCTCGGCTTGGAACTTATCCCATTCACTCATCGGACGCTGACCGAGAACAAATTTCTGGAGGTTTTCGCTTACAAATGTAGAAAGAGATGTGTTGTAGTCTGCAATGGTTTCGGATTCAGCCGATGACAAGCTCATATATGTAGTCGGTTCAAGCTCTGCATGAGTGTAACCAAGTACAAAATCGGTCGTCGCAGCCTGCTCCTCAGACATACATGCCTCTGCAGCTGCCGGATCTATACGGAGATAAGAACCGATAGTCTGGAAGCCGTAAAGAATCTGAGCGTTGTTTTCATTTTCAGGGAATATGAAACGCTTCTTGCCGTCAACAATCTCGTGCGTCTCGCCTTCCTTACCCCACGAAACAATCTCACTTCCTTCGTCGGAATAGAACCAGTTAATGTATCTCATAGCATTTGCAATACTCGATTCATCACCGGTATTCGGAACAGCCATACCTGTCGGGTCGTTGTTGAACTTATTCATCATCGCAACACCGAGTCCGTTTTCCGCCTTCGGTGGCTTCATCGCCGCAATCGTATATTCCGGATTTTTCATACGTCCTATGTTGTTAAAGAAGTCTATGCGAATCTGATACTCCGGCATAATAAAGCCGCGATCTGTGGAAACAAGCTCTTGCCATGATGTTGCGCTGATGTTGAAGAAATCTGCCGGCATAAGTTTCTCGTCTACCATCTTTTTAAGGAATTCTACTATTTCGCGCATTACCGGCTCGCTTGCACCGTAGCACCACTTTTCATTTACGAAATCATAGTATGCGCCATAGCGGAAATGTGGCTTCCAAGACGGTCCCATAACGTTTATGTTGGAAAGCCCCGAGCGCAGGCAGAACGGATAAGAATCCGGATAAAGTTCTTTGAGCTGCTTCGATACCGTGTAAAGCTCGTCTATTGTTTCGGGAGTTTTCAGGTTGTGCTTTTCAAAAACGTCTTTGCGGTAGAGCCATGAGCGGATGTTCTTTGAGCGCTCCATACCGTAAATCGGAGTGTAATAAACCTTTCCGTCAATGCCCTTTCGGGTATCGCGCATCCACTGCTCGTCCTCCGGACGGGAGTTCCAGAATTCATTATAGTCCGGCAGGAATTCTTCGTAATCGTCGAGCGCTACAAATGCACCCTGTTCACAATAGTCAGAAAACTTTCCGGGTTTTCCCATAAAACCAAACACATCCGGCAGACTGTCAGGCGTTGCCATAACGAGCGTAAACTTTGTTCCGAAATCGGAGGATGGAATTGCGTTTACGTTTATCGTTCCGCCGATAGCTTCCTTGATATACTCCCACACCTTCCAATTTTCATCATACGGCCAGGAAGCATGGCTTGCGATTGTTACATCAAGCACTGCATCATCGGGGATTACTTTTCCCTCAGGAATATCATAGGAAACATCAGAGCTTCCGCCTGCGTTTCCTCCGCCGCACGCGCAAAGTGCAAGCAGCATAACAGTTGCGAGGGTTAGTGCGATTAGTTTTTTCATTTTGTTTCTCTCCTTCTTTGTTTTATATTCTGCTCAGAGGTTTACCTGAGAAGATTTCTATAGCATTGTTGTATAAATCCGTAAAATCAAGCGGACGACTGCGGCGGTCGTGGATACCCATTCCTACTTCATACATCCACGGCCCGTTATATCCAACCTCAATAAGCTTATTATAAAGCTCATGCCAGTTTATCACGCCTTCTCCCGGAAGCCAATGGCGTTCTTCAACATGGTCGTAATCTGAAATATGAACGGTTACGATTTTATCCTTCAGCTTATCAATAAATTCAACATGGGTGTCGTTGAAGAGGTGGTTTACATCAAAGCATACGCGAAGCTTGTCGTTTACGCTTATCATTTCGAGAAGCTCATCTGCGCTATTACCGAGGCAATCAAGTCTCATATCCTCAACTGCAATTACAGCACCGTGAGAGTGGGCATACTCTGCGAGAGCGTCAAATGCTTCCATTGCGTATTTCTTACATTCTTCGCGATTTCTTTCTTCCTCTACTATCGGGCTTGGATGAAGAACAAATCTCTTTATCCCGACATCCGAAGCTCTCGCAATAAGGTCACGGTTTATTTCAATGGCACGGACACGATCCTCGGATTTTTGCTGAATTATAGAGCTTTCTGCGTTATACGGAAGGTGTGATGAGCAGACGTTAATATCATAAGTTTTCGCCCATCCGCATATTACTTTATAATCTACAAGCTCAGGTTCTTTAAATACCCCTATTTCCAGCATTTCCAGACCGGCGTTTCTCATTTCCTCAATCTTTTTCTCAGTGAGGATGGTCGACGCGCCTCTGTATCCTATTTTTAACATCTGTTTTTCTCCTTTTCAGGCGGGAGTAGCCCCCCGCCTTACGAATTTGCTTATTTACTTCACATACTCAAGTATCCGCTTTATAAGTACCGCGACCTCTGCACGAGTGGTATATTCAACAGGTGCGATGCGTCCGCTCTTGCCGTTGACAAGACCTGCGCCGATGAGCGCGGAGACTGCTTCGCGAGCGTAAGGTGCGATGGTGTCAAAGTCGGGGTATTGCGATAACACCTCATCCGTCGCCTGTGGCGCCACCTTCCCCTCAAGGGGAAGGCTATTTAACGCGCGGTAGACGATTACCATCATATCCTGACGGGTGATGGAATTGCGCGGAGCGAATTTGTTGTCACCTATACCACTAACAATACCA
>JAFQVE010000565.1 GCA_017408185.1 Oscillospiraceae bacterium
AAGCTTTAAGTTTTCTGCCCAGTCCGGATGCGGAAGCCCGCTCTCGCCGGTAGACATAACGAGCATCATCTGAGCTACGAGCTGACCGTTCACCTCGGCCACCGTTCTGTATTTCGTTCCGTCGTTTGCCGTCATGGCATCGCGGTGGACATCTATCACAACCTTGATTGACGGATTTTTCTTAAGATGTGCGCCTATACTTTCAAGAGTGCGGGTATAAGAGCCGTTATACGACGGACTGTCGTAAATATTACGGTCATGCACAACAGATATCCCCTCTGCCTTTAATGCCGCTTCAAGCTCGTCCCCGACGCGTATAACGTTGTATTTTTTATCCGAGGTGCGCTCCACGTCCGTAAGTGTATATGTATCTCTGCCCTGCGGGAGATAGCTCTCGCTTCCGTGGGTGTGCACTATAAGCACATGCGGACCGTTTCCCGTAAGCTTGAACGGAAGCTTTGCGGAAAGCAGCCATTTAAGATCAATTCCCTTTGTGCTGTCATTCTTTACCCATATGTTTCCGTGATGCACATATCCCTTATCAGACTTTGGACTTATAGTTGTGTTTTCTATCGGATATGTCTTCTCCTTTTTCTCACCGCCCGGGGTATATTCCCACACCGTGAGGCTTTCCTTTTTTTCTTGTCCCGCCTCCGCTTGCTCAAGCTCCGGCTCCGGCGCGTTTTCCCCCTTATCATCCGTATATGGCAGCGGAGAAGCAAAGGCACGCAAAACTTTTTTCTCTCCGTCACTGTGGATAAGAGGTGTTTGTCCCGACATTGCATACCTTACAAATTCCTCATCAGACAGCAGGTTAACAAGCTTTTCTTTTATATATCTTTCCGCGCCGCTTGATGACAGCAGGCGTATCGCTGCGGCACTGAGCATAAACACCGCCGCAAGAAGCAATAAACCGCGTTTTTTTCTTCTCTTTCTCATTTTTACGATCATACCTCTTCACTATTCTCTTTTATCTCTTATCTGTCTGAATTTATTCAGACAGCCTTTTTTGTTGACATTTAATTATATTAAGAAGTTCGCGAAAAAATACCGGGCAGGACTGCAACAATCTACATTTTGTTGCAGTCCTGCCCGGACTTTAGTGCATTGGTTATCTGCGCGGACGTCTGTTTGCCGCTTTTCTGTCTGAATACTGCTTTATGCCGGAAATCTTGCTGTCGCTGTCCTGCATAAACTGCTTGAGCTTATCCTCAAACGACATTTCCGACTGCTCACGCACGGGATTATTCCTCGGCTGGAAGCTTTGAGCAGGTCTTTCGGGCTTCGGCTCGGCTTTTCTTATCGACAAGCTTATGCGCTTGTTCTCATCAATGCCGATTACCTTTACCTTTACCTCCTGACCAACCTTCAGATGTTCGCTTATGTCATTTACATAAGTGTGCGAAATTTCGGAAATATGTACCATCCCGCTCTTTCCCTCTTCAAGCGAGACAAACGCTCCGTATTTCGCGATAGATGTGACCTTTCCGTTACAAATAGTACCTACTTCGAGTCCCATACTCCGTACTGCGTCCTCCTTTGTATTTTTAGAAAGCCTTTCTTTATCAGCTTCCCGAAACATCTACAAAAACGCGCTCATTCGGCGCGGCGTAGCCCTGGCTCTGCGCTTCTTTCGTAACGTAATCGTCATCTATTTCAGCGCTGAGTATCTGCTCAAGCTGAGCTTTTTTCATTGATTCCGTAGCTATAAGCTCATCAAGAGCACTTGTATCACTTTCCAGCCGGTTTATCTTTATCTGATTGGATATAAGAATCCCGGCAGCGTAAACCACAAACACAAAAAGGAGCAGCTTAGGAAACAGCCCTGTCCTTTTTTTTCTTTTTTTTGCTGCCATCACAAACCGCCTTTCTTTTTTTCATTCTTCTTTTTCTTATTCCTTCGCGCAAACGCGCCTCTGTTTTCCGTTCCGTTTTCTTCGCGCTTCTCCATATATAACCGAGAAGCAGATATACCGGCCGCGTAGTAAGCCTGAGAACCTTTTTCGACACAGCCACGGCAGAAACGAATATCTTATATATAATTTCGCTCAGTGCCGCCATATAAACGAATCCGCCGCAAAATGTCCCCGCAAGTACATACCAACGCATTTTTCCTCCGGAAACCGTCATAACAAACCCGAGAAGGGATATAACTGCAATCAGCCAGAACAACACGTCAAATATCGCCGTTACCGCGCGATTTCTCGGCATATACGCACGGACAGTGCGTATAACATCAAACAAAACACCGAGGTAAATTCCCAAAAGCGCAGAGAATAAAAACTCTGCCGTTTGTGCAGAAACTGAATTTATCACGATATCTTACCTGAAAAGACGTGACCAAAAGCCACCGCCCGTCTCAGCCTCGCTGTACTCAACGCCGTCAATGGTTCCTTCAAGCGAAAGCTCACCTGTTTCAAGGCTTAACCGTTCTATATGTATCCCCGTGCCCTTTACGGTAAGCAATCCGCGGTTTGTATAGAGCACAACGGAGTTTTCGTCAAAGTTTTCAACATCCGAAACCCCGGAAACACTCATCCGCGACCTGTTTTCAATGATGATGTTCTGCGGAACATCGCGTAAAGCATTTTTATCGTCAAACTGCATATGCGCACCTCCATACTTTTTAGTAAAGTATATTGGGCGATGCACAGTTTTATTCTCAAAATCAAAAATCAGCGCACTTCTTCATACATAGTGTGCGCCTCGTCCTTGTTCATATGCTCAGAAATGGCAAGCACACGGATTTTAAGTGTGCGTGTACCAAAAGAAATCTCAATAATATCGGAAACCTTAACATCATAAGACGCCTTAACCGGTTTTCCGTTTACCGAGACTCTGCCGTTGTCGCATGCTTCATTTGCGACTGTCCTTCTCTTTATAAGTCGTGAAACCTTGAGATACTTATCAATTCTCATAGTGTAATTCTTACAACCTTCACTTCGCCCATAATCAGATTTAGCGGTTGCCAAATCGGGGCAGGAGCTCTCCTGCCCCGATAAAGTCGCCGAAGTGTTTCTTACTTCGAAACAGCGTCCTTAAGAGCCTTGCCTGCCTTGAATACCGGGCTCTTGGAAGCCGGAATGGTAATGGTTTCTTTTGTGCGCGGATTGCGGCCCTGACGAGCTGCACGAGTCTTAACCTCAAATGCACCGAAACCTACGAGCTGAACCTTATCGCCAGCTACGAGTGCTGCTGTGATGGAATCAACTGTAGCGTTGATAACCTTCTCTGCGTCCTTCTTGGAAAGACCTGCCTTCTCAGCAACTGCATTTACCAATTCTGTCTTGTTCATCTGTTTTGCCTCCTATCTTAATTTATATCTAAAAGGCGTGAACTGTCATCCCCACCGTTTAGTCGTACATAAAATTCAGAGCTTGTCCTCATTTTGCGCAAGAAGAACGGCAATATCGCCATCTTCATTTTCAAGCGCTTTAAAAGCAGAAAGAAACTGTTCGTTGCGACGGTCAAGTGCTTCTTCCGGATTTACACCGAGAACGCGCGATACACGGACAACATCCATAAGTATGGTTCCGATATCCATTCCTTCCCCGCGAGCGAGCTCTTTTGAGATTTTCTCCGAAAGCTCGGAAATGCTCTTTTGCGGAAGCCCCGCCTTTTTCGCCTTGCTCTGAAGCTTCTCTGCGCGCATAAGCGACGGAAGGCTTCTCGCCACGGAATCCATCGCCGAGAAATGAGTCTTCTGTTTTTTCTCCCGACGCTTAATGTCGTCCCAGTTTTTCAGCACCTGTGCCGCAGTATCCGCCTGTATATCACCGAACACGTGCGGATGGCGCTCAATAAACTTTTTGCAAACACCGTCGGCAACATCCGATATATCAAACCGTCCTGCTTCAGTTTCAAGCTCTGCGTGAAAAACGACTTGCGCGAGAACATCGCCGAGTTCCTCCAAGAGCAGAACGGGATCGTCATTGTCGATAGCCTCGCATGCCTCATAAGTTTCCTCGACGAAATTCATACGGATGCTTTTGTGGTCCTGCTCGCGGTCCCACGGGCAACCTTCATCCGAGCGGAGAATCTTTGTGATTTTCACCAGATCCTCAAAGCCGTATTTTTCTTTCCTTAAAAAATTTATCATATTTATCGCTCTCCTGCAAGTATTTTTTTCAAATACCTAAATTTTTCAATCATTATTAAAAAATTTAGATATATTTTTCTCTCCAAAAACGAGTTTTTTCTCTTCTTTGCTTACCGCCCCGACACAGAATACGCAGAATATATACACCGCAATTCCTGCAAAAACAGACAAAATTGTCGAAATTCTACCATCAATCAAAGAACTCAAACAGATATACACCCGGCTTGCAGTTACAAAGACAGCTATGCCGCAAAGAGCCGGTTTTATGAAAATCTTAGAGATACTCATCTCAATAAACGGATATTTTTTTAAAGCAACGATATTCAAAACCGCGATTGCAGCATAGCAAAAAACAGTGCTTACCGCAGCGCCGTATATATTTATATCCACGCGTCCGACAAGAATTAAATTTGAAATCACCTTCACTGCAGCACCTGCTGCCATCGACACAACCGGCACATTCTGATGTCCCAAAGCCTGATGAATTGCATTGGTTACAGTGACTATTGCAAGAAGCGGAATTGCGTACGCAAGCTGCGTCAAGAGCCTTGCCGAAACGGCAATGCATTCTGCCGTGATCCCCGCGCCATAAAGAAGGTCAACAATCCCATAAGAGAGCGCCGCAAGCCCACACGCCGAAGGAACAGCAACCATCATTGCAATGCTCATTGCGGAGTTTGCAGTCTTATCCGCCAAAATAAAGTTTTTTCCGGTATATGCCGATGCTATTGACGGAATCAGAGACACGGCAAGAGTTGTTATGAGCGCAGACGGAAGATTGAACAGCGTTGCTGCATAGTTATATGCTCCATAAAGCCACTTCGCACGCCCGACGCCAAAACCGTTTTTCGCAAGCAGATTCATAACAAGCGCACTGTCAATAACATTCGTAAGGCTTATCACCGCAGCTCCGGCGGTAATCGGAATTGCAAGAGATGCAAGCTCACGCAGGATGCTGCGCTTACTCCTAAGCCTTTCGCCGCTCGGCAATTTTTGTCTCTTATCACGCCGGAAAACAAAATATGCTGCCGACAGAAACGCACCTGCACTGACACCCGCCACAGCACCTGCCGACACAAATGCCTCAGTCTTTCCCGTTCGCTTTATTATCCACGCGAGACCTATGCCGAAGACAAGCTTTCCCGATGCCTCAAGCACTTCAGAGATTGCGGTCGGATACATATTCGCCTTCCCCTGAAAATACCCGCGGCTTACTGCAGACGCAGATACGAAGAACACAGCCGGCGCTATCGTCCGCACGGACATCGCCGCATCCGCGCTTCCCATTAAAAGTGCAAGCCTGTCGGCACAAAAAAACAAAAGCAGCGAGCCGACAGCCCCCGCACAGGCAAACGTAAAAAAGGCTATACGGTATATTCTCCGGGTGTCAGCACTTTTGCCTTTCGCCTCTGCCTGCGAAACCATTTTTGATACTGCGGCAGGCACTCCCGCTGTTGACAGCACAAACAAAAGCGCATAGATATTATACGCAAGCGAAAAATTCGCCATCCCGCAGGGTCCGAGAATTATGCCAAGCGGAATCTTATAAAACGCTCCGATTATTTTTACCGCTATTCCCGCACCGGCGAGAATGACAGCTCCCTTTACAAAGCTTTGCTTTTTTTCATTGTTCACACAAATCCACACCTTTTTGTCTTATATGTGAATTTATGTATATTTCTTGTATTTTATGCCTTTATTGAAGCCTTTGCGCGCTCTATGTCTATGGTTGTAAACACTCCGTTCTCATAGAGCACCTTTCCCGCAACCATCGTCATCACGACATCGCTTCCACGCGCGGCATATACGGCGTTTGATACCACATTGTGACACGGAATAAGATGCGGGCGGTCAAAATCGAGCATAATCACATCGGCATCAAAGCCTTCCTTTATTCTTCCGCAATCATTTCTTCCCTGTGCAAGGGCTCCGTTTACCGTCGCCATCCGCAATGCGGTATACGCATTTACCGCTGTTGGATTTTCACTTATTCCCTTGTGCAAAACAGCAGCAAGCTTTATCTCTTCAAACATATCAGTGTTGTTATTGCTTGCAACACCGTCTGTTGCAAGACCAACGTTTACGCCCTTATTGAGCATCGCAGGTATCGGCGCAATTCCTGAAGCAAGCTTTAAGTTACTTACAGGGCAGTGCGCCACACTACCGCCGGCACTTTTTATTATTTCCATATCGTTTTCCGTTATATAACAGCAGTGGGCGAGAAGCGGACGTGTGCCTTCAAAAAGCCCTTCTGCAAGGAATTGTCCGGCAGGCGTCTTTCCGTATTTTGCGATGCAGTTCTCGTGTTCGGATCTGCTTTCAGAGGTGTGAATCTGCAGAATTTGCCCTCTTTCACGCGCCATTTCCGCAACTCTTTGCCTGCATTTTGTTTCCGATGTGTATTCCGCGTGGATGGATGCATCGGCACGAAGCCTTCCTCCATCTGCCATATGAATGCGCGAAAAAAGCTCTTTTGCCTCCGAAACTGACGGCATGGCATCAAAATTTTCTCCGTCACCTACAATTGAGCGCGAGAGATTCGCGCGAATCCCTGATGAAAGCGCAACATCTGCAATGGCGTCAACAAAGAAATAGCTGTCGGAAAAAGAGGTTGTTCCCGAAGCTATCATCTCGGCAACGGCAAGCTCTGTTCCTGCGCGCACGGATTCCGGAGTAAGCTTGTCCTCAGCGGGCCAGATGTGCTCACGCAGCCACACGTCAAGCTCACAGTCATCAGAAAGTCCGCGGAACAGCGTCATCGGAACATGAGTGTGCGTATTGACAATACCCGGCATAAGCACCTTTCCTCGTGCATCAATCACACGCTTTATCTCACCTTCAGGCTCTGAATTCCCTACATACTCTATTTTTCTCCCTTTTATCCCGACAAACGCATCTTCAAGAACGGGGCGGGCATCGTCCATGGTAATTACCGTTGCATTTTTAAAAAGAATATCCATAACATTTTCCTCTGTCATTCACATAGCGGTGTGCTGTTGCACACCGCCGAATAAGATTAATCAAGCTTTTCGCCGCAACCGGAGCAATACGCGCTGTCAGGCTCATTTTTTCTTCCGCAGGCTTCACATTCTTTTTCGCTCCTGCGGTTCTCAAGGCAAGCCTTAAGATCCTCAATCTCGCGCATTTTCTCATCAATCGCAAGCAGACGCGCCTCAAGCTCTTCTGTCGAGGACTCCTCATTTGTATGCGCCGCGTATATGAGCTTGCCCACTTCTTTGTAAAGAATGTCAATATCAGTTGTGAGATCAAAAATCTTGAGATTTATTTTTGAAGAATTTACAACATCTTTCGCTTTTTCGCCGGCATTTTCCGCAGTTTTTGTTGCAAACTCTCCGGCGCGAGATGCCCCTGCACATATTTTCTCCCATATAGCTTTCATTTTCTCGTTCATAAGATAACCTCCCCAAAATTTATTTATATTCTCAGTATACTACCGTTTGCGCCTAAAATCAATACTCAAAGCTTCCTCCGCCGATAAATTCGCGCAGAAGCGAGTCTCCCGGCACAAACTTATCATCAAGATCATCAAATCCGTTCAGATTGTCAAGCATACGCATTATCTCATCATATCTTGCAATGCCCGCAGGTACTGATTTTACTGCTTTTTGCAAGTGCTTTTTCAGCACCGTTATTTCATAGTCGTGCGTGGAATTAATAATGACATCTGCCCGGTCCTTAAACGGAGAGATATACATTTTTTCACCGCGGCGAATTCCGTCCCATATAGAAAGCGTGAAATCAGAGTTCGCACCGCGGAAAAGGTCGTCCCGGACAATTCTTCGGGTTAAGCGAGTCCACGTTCCTTTATAAAAAACACTTCCATCCTTCATAAAGTTGCTTCTTGCAGAGATATAAAGCTTAAGCCCATGCTCTCCCGCCGCGCCGGTTATGGCGTCGTTAAGCGCGTGGATGCCCTCAAAAATTACAACCTCGTTCTTTTTAAGGCTAAGCGGTACCGCCACTTCCGCGCGGCACTGATTTGCAAAATCAAACTTCGGAACAAGGATTTCGTGTCCCGCTATTATATTCTTTATGTGGTCATTCAGAAGAGGAAGATCAAGGCACAGCGGCGATTCATAATCGATATCGCCTTTTTCATCCCGCGGTGCCGTCTCAGCCTTTACCGTCCTGAAATAATCATCCAGCGATATCAGCGCAGTTCCTATACCAAGTGACTCAAGTTCCCGCTCAAGCTTCATTGCGGTAGTAGTCTTTCCCGAGCCTGACGGTCCCGAAAGAAGAACAACACAATTGTCCGAAACCTTATCGGCAATCTTTTTAGCCGCCGCTTTTACGTTTTTACCATAGCTTTCCTCACATTCCGAAACGAAAGCCACCGGATCGCTTTTTATTCTCGCGTTTATCTCTCTCACATCAAGTGCCACCTTCACGCACCTCCTGTTCGTTGAAAAAATCAATTATTCTTTGCCTTGTTGCGGCAATTTTTTCGTCTGCATTATTGTATTCATATGGGTATTTGGGATTAAATATTCTCTCAACCCTTGCGTTTTCGCGGTCGATAAGCTTTGTCACTCCGCCCGCTCCCGCAGAAATAATTGTATGGAGTTCATCCATTATATAATTATTGTAATCACTCTCATATCCCGGTAAGGAATATCCGACGTTTTCGAGATTTCCGGACATATACTTCTGACGGTACAGATAATACGGATTGTAACCTGCATCTCCCAGCGCCTGCATTGCATACTCCACCATCCGCGCAGTTTCGTCACCATCGGGCAACATATAGTTTTCACGATGCAGCTCTGAGCCTTTTTTTACCGCAAGCGTATGAACGGTTATGTTCTCCGGACGGAGAGCAATAAGTGAGTCAACAGAAAGCTTAAAGCTGTCGAAGGTATCGTTCGGAAGTCCTGCAATAAGGTCTGTGTTTATCGCAAGACCGCCCACGCGCCTGACATCTGAAATTGCCCTCACGACATCGGCGGCGGTGTGCCGTCTGTCCATCTGCCTGAGAATATCGTCATTCATCGTCTGAGGATTCACACTTATTCGCGTTGCACCGGATGCCGCAATCGTCCGTATTTTTTCAATGCTGAGCGTATCCGGCCGTCCGCCCTCTACGGTATATTCATCAATATTTCTTATATCAAAATTTTGGGATATACAATCAAGAACAAAAGAAAGCTCTTCATTTGAAAGCGCAGTCGGCGTTCCTCCGCCGATATATATTGAACGGAGCTTCAGTTCCGCTTCTCTGCAAGCCCCGGAAACCCCATCCAGTTCTTTTTTCAGCATTCCGAGATAGGGCGACACAAGATGCTTTGCTTTTTCTATAGAGTGGCTTACAAAAGAGCAGTATCTGCACCGTGATGCGCAAAACGGTATTCCCGCATAGAGCGACATATCGCTCTTTCCTGTGTTTTCTGCCATTTTTTCTGCACGCGCGGCACACTTTGCCGCAAGAAGCGCACGGTCACTTGATACAAAATAATCCTCCTGCATAAGACACGCCGTTTCCGGAACGGATTTTCCAAGATTTATATACTTTGCCGCAACCTTTGACGGGCGCACGCCCGTAAGCGCACCCCACACAGGCGCTTTGGGAAGAAAAGCAAGGCTCGCCCTGTAAAACGAGGTCTTAATGGCGCGCTTCTTTATGCGCTTTATCTCTTCCGCATCCCGCTCTTCTCCGAGAAAAAACTCCGCTTTTCCTGCGCTCTCCTTTTCTCCGATGCGTATCTGTGTTTCGGAAAAAGCCGTATTTTCAAGAATGGAGAGCGAGGATTTAATGAAATCACCGCAATCCGGGCATTCGCTCTCAAATTCCGCATGGGAATTCGGGAACATACACATATATATCTGCTGCACGGCAAACTCAAAATCATGCCCGTCTAAATATACCTTCAACGTCTCATCGCCTCTGCCATATAGGGATTATACACACGCTCGTGTGAAAGAGTTGTTTCTCTTTCGTGTCCGGGAAGTACGCGCATATCCCCCGGAAGCTCGTAAAGCAGCTTCAGGGAAGTGAGCATCTCTTCATAATCTCCTCCGGGAAGATCGCATCTTCCGCAGGTTCCGGCAAAGAGCGTGTCACCGGAGAACATAACATTATCACATATTATGCACATACTGCCTTCAGTGTGTCCCGGGGTTCTGATAAATTCAAAACGCATTTTTCCGACATCAAGCGCCCCGCGCTCATCTATTTCCACATCCGCATAAAGCGGGATAAACTTCTGCTCACCGAAAGCTCCGCCGCCGGAAAGGCGTGCGTCACACAATCTTTGCTTCTCTCCGGTATTTGCCACAAGCACAGCCCCGGTCTTCTTCTGTATATCCGAAACGGCAAGCACGTGGTCAAAATGCGCGTGGGTAAGAAAAATACATTTTATCTCAACTCCGGCTTCATCTGCCGCGGCAAGAATTTTTTCCGCATCCTCTCCCGGGTCAATAACCACCGCATCGTGCCCATCGTGCACAAGATAACAGTTTGTGCCGAGATATCCGACAGGGATTGTTTTTATGTTCATTTCTTCTCAACCTTTCCGAACACATCCTCTGTATCCATTACCACGGTAACCGGTCCGTCATTTACGGATTCAAGCTCCATATACGCACCGAACACACCGGTTTCCGTCTTATACCCCGCATCGCGAAGCAGAGCGACGAAATACTCATAAAGCGGGCGTGCAAGCTCCGGCCGCGCCGCATCGACAAAGCTCGGACGGTTTCCTTTCTGTGTATTTGCATACAACGTGAAGTTTGACACGACCATCATTGAGCCGTGCACCTGCGAGCACGAGAGATTGAGCTTTTCCTCGGAATCCTCAAATATACGCATCTGTGATATCTTTTTTGCAAGATACTCTGCATCCGCCGTAGAATCGGAGGTTGATACACCGAGAAGAATAAGAAGTCCGTTTCCTATCTCCGAATGGGTTCTTCCGTCTATCTTGACCCTGGCGGATTTCACCCGCGTAATTACTGTTCTCACTTTCTTTTCCTCCTTAAAAGTTCGTTAACTGAGTGCACGCTTTACATCTATCACGCCTGTTACGCTGTGAAGCTTGTTCATCACAAATTCAAGCTGTTCTTTGCCGTTGGTGTTCATTACTATATTGATAACTGCATATCCGTCACCGAGGCGGCGTGCATCAAGCTGATGCACGGGAATTTTTATGTTGTTCAAAACCGCCGCAATATCCATAACAAGGCCGTTGCGGTCTTTTGCAGATATCTGCAGAGAGGTCTGGAACTTATCCTTGATATCATCTGCCCACGAAACCGCAATCCAGCGCGTTAAGTCGTTTGCATCCTTCATTGCGTTGACAACGTTCTGACAGTCAGAACGGTGAACGGAAACGCCGTATCCGCGCGTTATAAAGCCGATAATGCTGTCACCCGGAATAGGCGTACAACAGCGTGCAAACTTTACAAGGCAGTTTTCAACTCCAGGCACAATAACGCCGGAATTTGAAGTTTTCGGCTTCGGCGATGCCGCAATCTTCTCTCTTACCGCTTCATCCGCATTCTCCGGTGGCGGCGCATTTCTCGCAAGCTCTGACTTAACACGGTTTACAACGCGGGAAATCTTCGTTCCGCCGTAACCGATGCTCGCAAAAAGCTCGTCAACCTTTGAAAACGACATTCTGCCCGAAACGGTCGCAATCGCAGCGACAACCTCTTCGTCCGCAAAATTAATTTCTTCGCGGCGAAGCTCCCGTTCAAGCTCCGTGCGTCCGCGGAGAATGTTTTCTTCACGGCACTCTTTCTTAAACCACTGCTTTATTTTATTGCGCGCTTCACCTGTTTTTACAATTTTAATCCAGTCACGGCTTGGTCCCTTACCTGCATTCGATGTAAGAACCTCTACAATTTCACCGTTCTGGAGCTTATAATCAAGCTGCACCATACGGTTATTGACCTTTGCACCAACCATTCTGTTTCCGACAGCGGAATGGATGGAATACGCAAAATCTATCGGTGTCGAACCGGCCGGAAGGCTTATAACGTCACCGTTCGGCGTGAAAACATATACCTCATCACTGAACATATCGGTTTTGAGCGATGAGACAAAATCCTCATCCTCAACCTCTTGATTTTCAAGAAGCTGACGCACCCACGCGAGCTTTTCCTCAAGATTCGTCTTGCTGACACCGGATTTGTATTTCCAGTGCGCGGCGATACCGTACTCCGCCGTCTGGTGCATATCACGCGTGCGAATCTGCACCTCAAACGGAATACCCTCGCGCCCGATAACCGTGGTATGGAGCGACTGATACATATTCGGTTTCGGCGTGCTTATATAATCCTTGAAGCGTCCCGGCACGGGGTGGTACATATCGTGAATGAATCCGAGCACGTTGTAACAGTCAGCAACAGTCTCTACGATTACGCGCATCGCATAAAGATCGTAAACCTCATCAATCGTTTTGTGCTGGGTGTACATTTTTCTGTAAATGCTGTAAATATGCTTAACTCTGCTCTGCAGAGTCGCAGATATTCCTGCTTCATCAAGCCTTGATACAAGGCTCTCCTTTATGTGGCTTAAAAACTCGTCGCGCTCCTCGCTTCGCTTCTCAAGCTCTTCCGTAATCTCGCTGTATCCCACAGGGTCAAGACAGCGCAGAGAGCGGTCTTCAAGCTCCCACTTCACCTTCTGCATACCGAGGCGATGAGCAAGAGGAGCGTATACCTCCATCGTTTCCAATGCCTTTTCGCGCTGTTTATCCGGCTTATGAAACTCAATGGTTCGCATATTGTGAAGCCGGTCTGCAATTTTTATAAGGATAACGCGGATATCCTTTCCCATATAAAGAAACATCTTGCGAAGGTTCTCTATCTGGGCTTCCTCCTTACTGGTATATGGCATACGGGTAAGCTTTGAGACACCCTCCACGATATCCGCAACCTCTTTGCCGAATTTCGATTTGATTTTGTCATATCCGAAGTCTGTATCCTCAATGCAGTCATGGAGAAGCGCAGATACAACGGAATCGGTGTCAAGCTCCATATCCGCAACGATTTCCGCCACGGCAATCGGGTGAGTTACATAATCACTGCCGTCGCGTCTTTTCTGCCCCTCGTGTGCCGCGGTGGCAAGGTCGTATGCATCGTGAATCCTCTGCTCATCCGCATGGGGCATATATCCCTTTATTTTACTTATCAGTTCATGATATTTTCCTTCGGGCATCATAAGATATCATCTACTCCCACAACTTTTAAATAGTTTATAAGTCTTTGAATCATTAAGGTCTACTTTATTATTATGCTCTGCTATTTTTATACGTACCCTGTAATTGCTGATTTCATAGCTCATGAGGTCAACCTCGGAGAATATCTTCATCGCAATAAGCAGCTTCGGAAGTGTTATGGTTCGCGTTACGGCAAAAGCGTGGCGCTTTATCGCAAGCAAAGGCGCATCGGTAACAAAGTCTGCGCGGGTTATCATTCTCCATATTTTGCCAAGCTCCTCATAGCTTACCTCGCCCTCAGCTTTCCGCCTTCCTTCTTCTGCTTCTTTCAAGCAATCAAACGCAAGCTCAAACTCTGAAATATCCGACTCGACAGGTCTTAAATCCTTTACGTGAAGCTGAACACTTTCACCGAGAAAATTGTTTATCTCCGGCGTGAACACGATATCTGCCATATCGCCCTCAGAAACCGGAAGCTCCTCTGCACAGCGTCCGAAAAACACGCACTGGAACTTTCCCGCACACTCAACCGTAAGCTTTGTGTGGCGGTTATTCCCGATCGGCACAATACGGGTTATTCTGCATTTATTCAAACGAAGCTTCGGCGCTTCATTATCCTTCCCGTACGGCTCCATAACGCGAAGCCCGTGAAGCTGGGAAAGAGTAAGCTCCTTAGCTTTTGCTTCAAAATCAATATTGAGCACCGGAACATACTCGCGCATTTCTTCATACAGCTCTTCATTTAAAAG
>JAFQVE010000566.1 GCA_017408185.1 Oscillospiraceae bacterium
AAGTACGGACATGCAGCAACCATTTCCCAGTTATCATATCCGCGAAGCTCTGTTACATAGTATGTATTCATTGTTGCATGTACGCAGCATGTAATTTCAAGGTCAGAATTATACTCTTTAAGTGCCTTTGATGTATCTGAAAGTGTGAAGAGAGCTTCACGCCAACGGAACTGCTTCACGTCATCGTTCATAAACTTCGGCATCTCATAGCCATAGTATTCCTCAAACTTCTTCATACACTCAGGGCAACGGCAAGCCCAGTCATCACCCGCGCCGCCTGTGATGGATGCATATGACTTCGGGTATGCATAATGCGGCTCGTCCCAGAAAAAGCCGTCAACCTCTGTTTCACGCGCAAGGCGCAGGCAGATGTTCTTGAAATAATCGCGGAAGGAATTTGTGTTAAAGCAAGCGGCATTAAGTACCTCGCCCGTGTATGCCGAGACCTGACGGTGGTGAATGTTGTTCTGAAGGAAAAGGCTTACCTGCTCGCCACCGAAGTATTTACCGATACCCCATGTGTCTGCGATAACGCGAAGTCCGAGCTCGTGTGCTACCTTTACGATGTTGTTGATATTCGGGAACCAGAAGTCCATATCAAACTCTGTGATTGCGAGGATGACTGTATCACAACCGTGCTCTATCATTTCCTTGAAATCTTCTTTTGCGTGTTCTACATAGTTTAAGCCATAATAGCTTACTGCTGTGTGTTTAATTGCCATTTTTATCTCTCCTTATAATTGTGGATTTTACTTTATTATATATCCGCCAGAGCTACAAGTAAACTCACGTTTCGCAACAAAAAGGTGGATTTTTCGCAACTTAATCATTGACAAATATGTTGCGAAATGATAAGATAAAAATGGTGATTGATATG
The DNA here is from genome assembly GCA_017408185.1 of Oscillospiraceae bacterium. Next base: position 878 of record JAFQVE010000566.1, read on the forward strand.
TTTTTAAACGAGCTTACAAATATAAAAATACTTACTGTTCTCGAACTGAAATGGAAACAAAACATACGTAATTCGGAAATACGCCCGTTTCACGCGCTTTCATTCAGAATCCGCGGAAATGCAAAATTCATTTGCGGAAACGATTATATACCTGCAGAAAGCGATGATGTTGTTTTTGTGCCTAAAGGAATACGCTACACGCTGGACCACGAGAGTGAAAAGCTGTTTGTTGTTCATTTCGATACGGACATTCCTCTTCCCGGTAAAATTACTGTTTCAAAGCCACACAATCCTGCGCTTATAAAGGATTTGTTCTCTTCTATGTATACATCGTGGCTTTCTTCCAGAGGCAGCGGAAGATATAACGCGTATTCTGAGTTTTACAGAATACTGTCCGAGCTTTCCCTCACGGATGAAAACAGTTCCGGGGGTGCCGCCCACGACAAGCTCACTCTTGTCACAAACCACATACACGCGCACTTCAGAAATCCTGAATTGTCGGTTTCACAGCTTTCGGGAATTTTCGGAACAAGTGACAGTTACTTCCGCCGGGCGTTCACGGAAAGATACTCCGTATCTCCGCTTAAATACATAAACACATTACGGCTGGATTATGCCCGCGAGCTTCTTCATGCCGGATATTATTCCGTCGAAAAAGTCGCCGAAATGTCTGGGTTTCGCGACTCTAAATATTTTTCAAGGTTTGTAAAAAATGAAACAGGTCTTTCGCCGAGCGAGATAAAAAAGCGCACAATATAAAGCAACACGGCTGTTACATCAAAGTTAACAGCCGTGTTGAAATTCACAGTGATTTTAAGTATTTTACCTCGCTCTGTCGTACGCTTTTTCGTAAACAGCTAAAAGCTCAGCTATCGGCATTTCCAAAAGCTCAGTCTGGAATACATCCCACTCAGCTATATCGCGCTGACCGATTATAAACTTTTGGATATTTTCCGTTACATATGTTTCAAGAGAAGTCTTGTAATCTGAAATAAGCTTTGAGTCCTCACCCGAGAACTGGATATATAACGTCGGGTCAAGATTCGGATAAATATTGTCTATAATAAAATCTGTTGTAGCTGCCTGTTCTTCAGAAATAGACGCATCAATACACTCCGGATCTATTCTCATATATGTTCCGTGGGTTTTAAAACCGTAAAGAACCTGGGCGGTATCACCTTCATTTTCAACGATATACTTTCTTTTACCGTCAACCACCTCATAGGTTTCGCCCTCTTTTCCCCAGGAAAGAAGCTCACAACCCTCATCGGAATAAAGCCAGTTTATAAATCTCATTGAGTTTGCAATGCCTGCCTTATCGCCCGTGTTGCAAACAACGTATGTAGCCGGGTCCTGATTGTATTTGTTGTTCTTATTTATGCCAAAACCATTTTCTGCCCTCGGAGGAGTCATTGCTGTGAGATTGAATTCCGGCATATTTGCGCGGGCTATATTGTTGAAGAAATCAATACGCACCTGATATTCCGGCATAATGAAGCCTCGGTTTGTTGAAACAAGCTCCTGCCATGACGCAGCGTTAATATTGAAGAAGTCTGCCGGTACAAGCTTTTCAGCAACCATTTTTCTGAAAAACTCTACCATTTCGAGCATAATCTCGCTTTCTGTTGCTCCATAGCTCCACTTTTTGTTTTCAAAATCATAGTATACATTATAATGAAAATTCGGTTTCCAAGTCGAGCCTATTACATTCATATTTGTTAAGCCCTGACGAATGCAGAAGGGATATGACTCGGGGTATAGTTCTTTAAGCTTCTTTGAAACCGTGTAAAGCTCCTCGGTTGTCTCCGGTACTTCAAGTCCGTGTTTATCAAAAACATCCTTGCGGTAAAGCCATGTACGAAGGTTAGTGTATCTCTCCATTCCGTAAACAGGCGTTGCATATGTTTTTCCGTCTGCGCCTTTGCGGATCTCCCGCATCCATTGATCCTTTTCCGGAAGGCTTTCCCAGAAGGCATAATAATCCGGAAGAAATTCCTTGTAATCCTCAAGCGCCACAAATGCCCCCTGCTCACAGTAGTCCGCAAAGCCCTTCTGACGACCTGCGCCGTAAATCACATCCGGAAACTGATCGGAGGCTGCCATAATAAGCGGGAATTTTGTCGCGAAATCGGATGCCGGAACCGCAGTTATATTGAGAGTTCCGCCGATCGCTTCGCGGATGTATTCCCAAACCTTCCAGTTTTCCTCATACGGCCAAGATGCGTGGCTTGTGATTGTTATATCAAGCACTGCATCATCGGGGATTTGCTTTCCCTCTGGAATGTCGTAGGAAACATCACCGGAAGCTGTGCCGGTGTCGCCGCACGCGCAAAGTGCAAACAGCATTACTGTTACAAGGGTTAATGCGATTAGTTTTTTCATTTTGAAGTTACCTCCTTAATTTTTGTTTTGAAAAAATAAGTTATTATAATAACTATTTTTCACGACTTATATATTCAGCAAGCTTATCCGGGAAATTGACTGTCATACCGTCAGCACCGGCATCGTAAACGTTTTTCATAACCTCTTCGTTTAAAACGCCCCATGCGCGGACATTGAAGCCTTCCGAATGCCATCTGCGAACTTTTTCTTCGTTCACATTCTTCGCCAGCGGACATAATTCGCTGATGTTATATTTCTTCATTTTTTCAAGAATTTCATCTGATTCTTCAACCGTAAGATAGCCAAGGCGAAGTTCCGGTGCATATTCACTCATATCACAAAGCGATTCAAAATCAAACGAGGTTATAACAACCTTATCCTCGATTTTGTATTTTCTTATAATATCCGCAACCTGCTTTGCCGTCCCCTTTTGCTTAAGCTCAATCGCAAAGGTCAGGTCTCTGAAAGAAAACCGGTCAAGGAAATCCTCAAATTTAACTATCTTATCGGAAAACTCATTTTTTGTTACAAAAAGCTTCTGCAGTTCTTCGTATGTCTTTTCCGACACTTCTCCGCTCTCGCCCGTTACGCGGTCAAGCGTATCATCATGAAAAAGCACTGCAACCCCGTCCTTTGTAACATGGACATCGGTTTCAATTCCGTTGGCGCCCATGTACACGCCGGTGTAAAACGAGAGGAAGGTATTTTCCGGAACATATTCACTTGCGCCGCGGTGCGCGTAGTTTATAAAGTGAGTTTTACTCTCGTTTTCAATAACCGTCCAAAGGTCTTTCTCGCATTTATCAAGAAACTTTCCCCAACGAGTTTCATCGATAAACGGGTTTACGGCAGATGTCAGGCTCTTTTCGTAATTTCCCAAGGTGTCGTTCTGCCACGAATGGTTGCCTATAAAAATGTCAACATGCTCGCACTTTAATCGTTCGATGCTTTTTAAGAACTGTCCGCGCGGCAATGTATTGAGTCCCTCTTTTTGGAGATAGTCTTTCTTCAGCTGGTTTGTCCCCGCGCCGCCGAACATAGCAGCGCGGTAAACCTTTCCGTTTTCTTCAACATCAAAGAAGAATGAAACCGTTCCTTCTGTATGCCCCGGAGTTTCAAGGCAAAGTATTTCTGTGTTTCCGAGCTTTATTATATCTCCGTCTTTAATGTCGAAATCGGGAGTAAATCTACCTTCAAGATAGCGTATATCAGCGCTGTTGAGAAACGTTTTTGCACCGGACATTTCCACAAGCTTTGCCGTGGCAAAGGTATGATCATAATGCCCGTGAGAATGAATTATGTATTTGACATCGCGGATATCAAAGCCAAGCTTGTTCATAGAATCTACTATCATTTCGGCGTTTTCTTCATAGCCCGTGTCGATAAGTATCAGTCCGTCTCCCGTATCAATTAAATGTGACGAAGCTTTTCGGCATCCGACAAAATACAGATTCCCCGCCATACGAAACGGAACCATATCGCTTTTCATTCTGCTCCTCCTATTGCTTATTGTAATCCAATATTCTCTGTATGAGCACCGCCACCTCTGCACGAGTGGTGTAGTCTGTCGGGGCGATGAGGTTGTTCTTGCCGTTGACGAGACCTGCGCCGATGAGCGCGGTGACCGCTTCCTTCGCGTAAGATGCTACGGTGTCAAAGTCGGGGTATTGCGATAACACCTCATCCGTCGCCTGTGGCGCCACCTTCCCCTCAAGGGGAAGGCTATTTAACGCGC
>JAFQVE010000567.1 GCA_017408185.1 Oscillospiraceae bacterium
AGCCGTGATTCCGTGCTCAACATTTATACCGGAGCTGTCTTTTACATTGATATCAATGCCCGCTTTGGCTACTGTTCCGTCGCGTGAAATCGTTGCTGTAATCGTCGCCTTGCCTTCGTTAAGACCTGTTACAACGCCATCCTGTGTTACACTTGCAACATTTGCATCACTTGATACATACTGAATGCTTGTTATGGATTCCGGAGTGTAATCAATGGGATCACCCTTTGCATTATAGAGCTTCGGAATAATCTTTACGGTATCGTTAAGCTCAAGCTCTGTTTTATCGCCTTCTGCGAGAAGCTCTGCGTTGTTCATCGCTGTTTCGCTTGTGAATGTGAAGTAAAGGGGATAAAGCGCATCACCATAGGAGGAAACGAGGGAGTTTGCCTGACCCTTAACGTTTTTAAATACCACAAAGTATTCTCCGACTTCGGGAATATTTGCGTTACCGTAGCTATGGAATCTGTCTTCTTTAAGCGGAGTGTAGCCTTCCGTATAATAGTCGGCACTTCCTACATAATAATCGTTTGTGTTTACAAGCTTTGATGCAAGATTCTTTTCATTTTCCTTCGTTACCGGAACTATGTAAAGCTCAAGCTTTGCCGCACGACTATTATCAGAGGAAACGCTGTCTATCTTATAAATTCCGCTGCTCGGGAACTTAACCTTGAATACAAAATATCCTTCGCACGCTTTCTTGAATGTGAACTGAGTATATTTTGCTGTCTTTGATGCGAGCCACGGACGTTCATTCGGATATCCTCCCACATAATCGTAGAATATCCAGTTACGTGCAGATGTATATTCCTTTATTTCATCAACATAGCCGTAATTGTCGCCCTCATATGTACCATTTCTGAAATCAATCGAGAAGTTTGCAGGATACTGCACCGGATTTCCTGAAACCATCACCTCGATTGTATCCGTTTCGTGCTCAATACCACGCACACGCACACGAGCCTTGATTTCTGCAGTTCCTTCCTTTGCAGCCGTAACACTTATTCCGTCATCGGAGACATCCAGAACACCGGATGTGGATTCATTGACTATCTCAAAACCTACTATTTCTCCGATGCTGAGGATTTCACCGTTGTTGAGCTCTGTTCTGATTGTAAACTGAATCTTTGTATCTGCACTGACCTCTTCCGAAGTATACAGATACACACGCTTGACCTTTATTTCATCATTTACGGAAACCGCTGCTCTTGCTTTATTTATGGCACCGTTTGCGATAATCATAGCTTCAATCTCGGCATCGCCGTTTTGGAGTGCCTTGAAGCTCTTTCCGTCATCACAGAGTTCAATTACTTCTTTGCTTTCTTCGGGCACACTAAAGCTTATGTATGCATTGCTCAAATCAAAATTTTTGCCTGACGGATTTTTTGCGGAAATTGATGCAACAGATGTGATCTCGCCCGTTCCGAGCTCACTGTCGGAAAGAACCATCTGTATATCCCGAAGTCCTGCATCAGGCTTTGAGGCTTTTACAGTAATTGTTACCTCAACCGACTGTGATACCTCCTCTAAAGTTCCGGTAACACGTACTTTGCCTTCACCTTCTGCAATTGCATAAAGGTTTCCGTTGTCTCCCTTGAGGAGGGTATCATTTTCACCTTCGATTATCTCAGTTGAAATTACTCCGTCTGCTCCATTGAGCTTTTTGCCTTCGGAGAACCATTTTACAACAGGAGCCAAAACATCGCCGACAGTGACGGTTCCGAAATCCGCTGTAATATGTGTGAGTGTAGGCTTTACTTCTATCTCGTTGAGAGTTAATTTGGCAGGGGGCGGAAGCTGACCTGCTCCTGCATTTTTGTTGATTTCATTTAATTTAAATACAACAACAAATTCCTCATTGCTCTTGCTTACACGAAGAGTCTTGTCGGAAGTCTGTGACGGTGTTGTATTTATTATGTCTGTATATTTAAATGCCGAAGAAAGGTAGTTTGCCTCACTTGCATCTGAAGGCAAAATATACATTTCACCGTTTTTATATCCTGCAGCAGTAGCATTGTCAAGGGTTACCGAATATGTACCTGCTTTCGGCACACGGATTTTAATCGCTATCCATTCATTCGGGGCTGTTGCTACAAGATAGAGACCAACGGTCCAGAGCCACGGCTCCTGCCACTTGCTGTCATTGCTCAGCTTTAAGAAATGCCAGTTTCTTCCGACCATATTATAGGTGTTTCCTGCAAGTGATGCGTGAGTTGCAGGAACCGTTCCGACTACATCATAATCGGTAAAATATTGCAGAGGTACGGCAGAGCCTACTGTATTAACAGTATCCTTTGTGAAGTCATATGAGGTTTTATACAGCGTTTTCACAAGGGTCAATTTAGCAGGAGGTGCAAGCATCCCCACTTCCGTTATTTTGAACACAAGAACAAATTCCTGATTGTCCTCTCCTGCAATAAGAAGCTTATCGGAGGTTTGTGACGGTGTTGTTTTAACTATATCCGTATATTTGTATGCGGAATTGGTATAATCAGCCTCACTTGCATCGGAAGGTACAATAAACATCTCACCGTTCTTATATGCAGCGTTTGTATAATTATCAAGGGTTACCGAATATGCACCTGACTTCGGCACACGGATTTTAAATGCTGCCCATTCATTTACCGCTGTGGACTGCAGATAAAAGCCAACAGTCCAAAGCTTTTGTTCTACCCATTTGCTGTCATTGCTAAACTTTAAGAAATGCCAGTTTCTTCCGGTTATGTCGTAGGTTGTATCAGAACCCGGAACTGTTCCTTTTGCATCATACTCATTAAGATACGGCAAAAGGACAGTATTACCTACAGTGTTTACCGTGTCCTTCGTGAAGTCATACTCATATGTTGTTCCGAGAGGTGCTTCTTCTATCTCTGCATCCTCAGCGTCAGCAGTCTTAACGAGAGTAAGCTTGCTTACCGGGGCAAGCTGACCCGAGCCTGCATTTTTGTTTATGTCGTTTATTTTAAGAACAAGAACAAATTCCTGATTGTCTTCTTTCGCAAGAAGAGTTTTATCAGAGGTTTGTGATGCAGTTGTGTTTATTATATCCGTATATTTGTATGCGG
>JAFQVE010000568.1 GCA_017408185.1 Oscillospiraceae bacterium
ACACCGGCACCCGGGAACGAAATCTTGGAGGTTGAAGCAAAAATATAAACCATATCCTCTTTTCCGTTCTTGCGGCATTCATCGAGAATACCGAGAAGCTTATCGCCCTCGTCGTAAAGGTCGTGTACGCAATATGCGTTATCCCAGAATATTCTGAAATCCTCTGCCGCAGGGTTGAGAGCCGCAAATGCACGGACAACATCATCTGAATATGTTATACCGCTCGGGTTAGAGTATTTCGGAACGCACCAGATACCCTTAACGGAAGCATCGTTTTCCACATACTTTCTGACCTCGTCCATATCCGGGCCGTCAGCATTCATGGAAATCGGAATCATCTTAATTCCGAAGCACTCGCAGATACCGAAGTGGCGGTCATATCCCGGAACGGGACAGAGGAACTTGACTTCAGGCAGCTTGCACCACGGGGTGCTTCCCATAACGCCGTGGGTAACGGAGCGGGAAACCATATCAAACATCATCGTAAGGCTTGCGTTTCCGCCGATAACAACCTCTGACGGTGAAACGCCGAGAATTTCGGCAAAAAGTGCCTTCATTTCCGGAATACCGTCAATTCCGCCGTAGTTACGGACATCGGGAGAAACATCTGCAACATCGCCGTTTTTCGAAATTGCCGTGAACAGCCCTTCGCATATATCAAGCTGGTCCGGTGCCGGCTTTCCTCTTGACATATCAAGACGGAGGCCTCTTGCAACGTATTCCGCATAAGTCTTCTGAAGGTCTGCGTAAAGCTCTGCCACGGCTTCGCGTGACAGTGAGCTGTAAGAAACTTTTTTCATATATGAATAACTCCTAAAATAAAATTTACAAAAGCTTGCCCGTGCATCTCGGGAACGGGAGAACATCGCGGATGTTTGATATTCCCGTGAGGTACATTATAAGACGTTCAAAGCCGAGGCCGTAGCCTGCGTGCTGAACACCGCCGAAACGACGGAGATTGAGGTACCAGTCATAGTCCTCGGAATTAAGCCCCATTTCCTGCATCTTGGCAAGAAGCACGTCATAGCGCTCTTCTCTCTGGCTTCCGCCGATAAGCTCGCCGATACCCGGAACAAAGAGATCCATTGCGGCAACGGTTCTTCCGTCATCATTCTGGCGCATATAGAACGCCTTTATCTCCTTCGGGTAATTTATAAGGAACATCGGCTTTTTCATAATTTCTTCCGTAAGGAAGCGCTCATGCTCTGTCTGAAGGTCACAGCCGAAGAACACCGGATATTCAAACTTATCCTTGTGCTGCTCCAGAATCTTTATTCCTTCTGCATATTCCATAACTCCGAAATCGGAATTTACAACATGCTCAAGCCGCTCAATAAGCCCCTTGTCAACAAACTGGTTGAAGAAATTCATTTCCTCTTTGCAGTTATCAAGAATATGGCGGATAACGAACTTGACCATTGCTTCTGCAAGCTCCATATCGTCATTTAAATCAGCAAACGCGATTTCCGGCTCAATCATCCAGAACTCTGCCGCATGGCGGGCGGTGTTTGAATTTTCCGCACGGAAGGTCGGACCGAAGGTGTAGGTCTTTCCGAAAGCAAGAGCAAAGGTCTCTGCCTCAAGCTGTCCGGAAACCGTAAGGGATGCTTCTCTGCCGAAAAAGTCGTTTGAATAATCCACTTTACCGTTTTCATCACGCGGCGGGTTTTCCATATCCAGTGTCGTTACACGGAACATCTCCCCTGCGCCCTCACAGTCACTTCCCGTGATGAGCGGCGTGTGAGCGTACACAAATCCACGCTCATTGAAGAACTTATGAATTGCATATGCAGCCTCACTTCTTACGCGGAACACCGCAGAGAATGTGTTCGTTCTCGAGCGGAGATACGTTATTGTTCTTAAGAACTCAAGCGAATGACGCTTCTTCTGAAGCGGATAATCAGGCGCAGACTCACCCTCTATCTTAACGCTTTCTGCTTTAATCTCAAACGGCTGTTTTGCCTCCGGCGTAAGGATAAGCTTTCCCGTAACGACAACGGCACTTCCGACGTTTAAGTGAACAAGCTCGGAAAAGTTTTCAAGTGTATTCTCAATAACAACCTGAATGCTTTTGAAATAAGAGCCGTCGTTAAGCTCAATAAAACCAAACACCTTGGAATCACGAACGGTTCTTACCCATCCTCCGACAGTTACCTGCCCATCCGTAAAGGTGCCCGGAGCTGCAAAAATTTCTTTTACATTTGTCAGCTTCATTCTTTTCAACTCCAATTGTTTATAAATCTACATACAATATATTAAACCACATTTTTGTCAAAAAGTCTATACAAAAGTTGGAAGAAACATATTTTTTTTACAAAATCGAATTGTCAGAATTAGTGTGCCGTTGCAAATTGCCGCAAAGCATTTTGTCTCAAATTCGCGAAACCGTTGACAAAACTTCCCTTTTATGGTATCTTATATAACAGAATCTGACATTTTTCGGATGAATGTCACACTGAAAAGGTACGGTGAATCAAAATGGTAAAGTGCAAAAAATGCAAAACTGATTTTAACGAAAATTATATGAACTTCTGCCCCAACTGCGGCGAAGTCCTTCCAAAAGAAAAAAATGTGCGATTCAACGCGGAAGCTGCTTCAAGCTCGGTTTTCTCAAAGCTTTTCGGCATATTCAAAAAGAAATAATTCAAAAATCCGGAGACAAAGCATTTGTGCTCTCCGGATTTTTTTGCCCGATTTTCAAACAAATGTAAAATTATACACAAAAGTCCAAAAGTACTTGTGAAGTTTTTTCTTTTGTGATATAATGAATTGTAAAAAATTGCAAATTTTTTCAGCACTGATTATGATTGGAGTTTATAAAATGAGTAAAATTGCTGTATTCTCAACCGCAATGCACCTGAAGAAAATCTTTGATGACGTTCACTTTGAGCGCCTTGCAAAGCTTGGGGATCTTTACATATACGACAAACCGGATTATTCCGACCGTGAATATATCCTTGACTTTATAAAGGATTCGGATTTGATAATCACTGCATGGGGTGCGCCGAAAATCGACAACGAGCTTCTCTCTCTGTGCCCGAATCTCCGCGCTATCATCCATGCCGGCGGTGCAATTAAGGCACTTCTCGACAGCGACTTCTTTACCAGAAACATTCCGATTTCCACCTCCAACGGTGAGCTTGCAAAAGGCGTTGCGGAAAGCACCCTTGCAATAATGATTGCCGCGTGCAAGGGAATGTTCACGCTTCCCAACGAATTGCGGAACGGACTCTGGAGTGAAAATCGCCCGAAGGTCAAGGATTTCTACCACATTGACATCGGCATCATAAGCGCAGGAGCAATCGGCAGACACGTTATCAAGCTTCTTCATAATTTTGAAGTTAATATCTTTGTTTATGACCCGACGCTTACTGCAGAACAGATTCGTGAGCTTGGTGCTGAAAAGTGCGAGCTTTCAGAGCTTATGTCAAAATGCGATGTTATAAGTATTCACGCACCGAACATCCCTGCAACAGACAATATGATAAACGCGGAGAATCTCCCGCTCGTCCGTGACGGTGCCGTTATTATCAACACCGCACGCCCGAACTCGATAGATGACGATGCACTCATCGCTGAGCTTTCCAAAAACCGCTTTATGGCAGTTATAGATGTTCCGCCTGCAGAACCGTTGCCGGTTGATCACCCGTACCGTTCGCTTCCGAATGTCGTTCTCTTTCCTCATATCGGCGGCGCAGTTTCCAACGGTTGCAAACGCATGGGACAGTTTGCCGTAGAAGAAGCAGAACGTCTGTTCCGCGGCGAAGAGCTTCGCGGAGCAGTTGACCTTTCAAGACTCTCAATTATGGCATAAGGTAACGCGGTTCGCCACCGCGTGCGCTTTCGTACAAACTAATTTTGAGTCGTGTGGGACAACGCGTGTTTCGCTTCTATGATCCTGATATGCATATTATCGAGGTTGGAGAAAGTCTGAAAACTGTTTGCAAACGTTTTTTAGATAGCGGAATGACACCGGAACAAGTTGCAAAGCGAATGGATGTGCCGCTAAAATTTGTTAATGGATGTATGAGGTAGGATCATGGCAACGAACAAAATCACGCCGAAAGGCTTGATTATATAAAAATTCATTCTAAGTAGTATTGCTGTTTGAAGAAAAACAACACCTTGGATTCGCATCGGTGGTTTACGGCATTGAAAAAGAAATTAAACTTTTTTGAAAATAACAGTTGAAATTTCTTCTGAATTATTGTATAATGATTTTTAGTGAAATTTAAGCAGTCTGTTATACTTTAAGTGAAGTTTAACATATATGGAGTGGTATCGAAGTGGTCATAACGGGACTGACTCGAAAGCTTCTACACCTAACGGAACTCCCGTAGCCTGAAACCCTTGATTTTTTGCGGTTTCTGTAATTTTATTTTTAACCAACTTTTGCTTGTTTTGCCCTGATATTTGCCCTAAATATCAATTTGTCAAATTTGTCAGGGCTGACGTATAAAACAATTTCATATCTGGAGAAGTATCGAAGTGGTCATAACGGG
>JAFQVE010000569.1 GCA_017408185.1 Oscillospiraceae bacterium
CACCGAGCCCGATGTGCTCGCGATTGCAAGGGGCTTTATTCCGATTGCGATTCTGCTTTTCTTCGGCAGTGCGTTGCGTGCTGTAATGAATGCACTTCTCAACGGAAGCGGTAATTATAAAATCAACTTCGTAACAGCAATTCTCGACGGTATAATAATGCGTATCGGACTTGCCGTGCTCTTCGGACTTGCGCTTGATATGAAGCACTACGGCTTCTGGCTCGGCGATGCCCTCGCAGGCTTCACCCCGTTCTTCATCGGCGTTGTCTATTACGCAACGGGCAAGTGGAAAAAGGACATAGTTAAAAAACGTTGACAAATATTTTTTTAGTTGTATAAATTAAGCTGGAGGGATAAATATGTTTAAAAAGAAAAATGATATGGTCGAGCAAGTCGAACAACCTAAAACCAAGAAAAAGCTCAAGTGGATATTGCCGGCCGTTGCGGTGGTACTCTTATTTATTTTTATTTTTGGCGGCTCTTCGGACGACAGTGACCGTACAATTCCTACTCTGGAAGATAATATGTCTGAATACCTTGAATTATATTCAAAGGAGAAAACGGACGGCGTCACGATGAAGTGGTATAAAATTGAGCCTGACGATATATCTCACATAGGGGATTATGTTGAGCTTCTTTGTGATGATTACGATTTTGAGACAGTTGACGGCGAAGATAATGATTATTATCTTTATTATACGGCTGAAAACGAGCTTGCAACTCTTTATACCGATAACGGAAACAAGGAGTATCATATCCGAATAGGTATCGGCGACGAAAACGAGGATCAGAGCCTGATAGCTTTTGTTTATGTGGACGGTTTGTTCGATGATGACGAGAATATTGATGATAATACAGATGAAGTAAAAGAGTCGGCTGATTCTTACAGCGAAGAAGCAGAGCAGACAACTGAACGCGGAGAGGATGTTGTTCTTGCTTCGGCAATTAAAGGAAATTCTGCTACCGGTCAGAAGCCCGGAAAAAATTCTGTAAAATTCCAATCTATGTTCGACTATTTTTCGGAGGGCTTTACTTTTAAGGAGGCAACGCAATCCGGCTTGTCTTACGTGCAGAAGTTTGAAGCAAGTGAGGATGACGAAGATGCAGTTGCGGCATACATTAATTTCCTGTGTTCTGACGGTATGAATTTCCGAAAAGCTGATGATTATTATAAGGATTACCGCGGAATGAGCACTGCAAACAGCAAGACTGTTTTTGCCTCGTGGGGACTTACGTATACAGGCACGGCAAAGGTCGAACAAAAATGTGACACGGCGTTTCTTGATGAAGCAAAATACGCTCTTACAATTTATTACACAATCGAGTACGGTGAAATTGAGGGAACGATCGAATGGTCGGTAAGCCTTGATTCTTGTGATTTAGGCTTCCGCAGCGGCGGAAAGGTGGCAAACACCGCACCCGGCGGTAAGTCTGCGCTGACGGGATTAATGAGAACGGGCGACGGTATTTATAAAACCACTGACGGCAGATTTTCTGCAGGCCTGAACGAGGTTATAATTTTAAAGAACGGAAGCAGTCGTAAAGGTACGCTCGAATACCAGGATAATTCGGATAAAGCAGGTCATACTCTGAAGATAAAAGACGCAAGCTCCAATAAGCTTTTTGCTGTGGTTTTTCCCTGCGGAGGTGTTCAAAAAACGGGTCAGCTCTATAATTACAAGGATCTTCTTCAGGAATATCAGTTCCCGTTGTCAGGCGACCCTTACGGAGATAGGGGCGAAGATCTGGAGCTTCATCAGTATGTCGGTAAAAAATGGCTTACTGCAACATATTCAAACTCACCCTGCAAGGATATGACGTTAAGAGTAATGTACTATAGTGAAGCGGAGCAGGTTGCGGTTTATTATATCTACGCCGAATTTACTGAAGAAACAGAAGCGTTTTGTGTCGTAGACCTCAGTAAGGCAAAAAAAGCAGATTCGCAGAGTTCCTCGGGCGGTTCAGGCTCATCTGTTCCTACCTTGAATAACGGTACAAGTGTTTGTGCCTTCTGCAAGAATAAGGGCAAAACGTTTTGTAACCGTTGTAATGGTACCGGACGTATTGTGGTCAGTGGTTCGATTGCCGGATTTGGTACGGATAACGATAAGCAATTTACCCAACACAAGGGCGATTGTCCCGAGTGTGAGAACGGATATAAGGATTGTCCTTACTGTAACTAAAAAAACACGCTTACATCCTCGGATGTAAGCGTGTTTTTTTATACCTCTAACTTCAAATCATTTTCCTTAATCCAACCGATTTTGCGGAGAATCTCGCAGAAAACAACCGAAAGGATTGCGGGAAGAATGAAGCTTATCAAAATAAGTCCGAGCCAATCAAAAGCGGTGATTGCCTCCTTTGCGCCCGAAGCGATATCGTTTGCCCAACCGGTGTAAACACCGATCTGACCCACAAGACCGCAGGTGCCCATACCTGAGGAAACAGCCGCCCCATTCATTTCCAGCTTGAAAATGCAGGTTGCAATCGGACCCGTGATCATCGAAGCGAGTGTCGGCGGAATCCATATTCTGGGATTCTTGACTATGTTACCCATCTGCAGCATACTGGTTCCGAGTCCCTGTGAAACAAGTCCGCCCCATTTGTTTTCGCGGAAGCTCATAACGGCAAAACCGACCATCTGCGCACAACAGCCTGCGAGTGCCGCACCGCCTGCAAGTCCCGTAAGACCGAGCGCCGCACAG
>JAFQVE010000570.1 GCA_017408185.1 Oscillospiraceae bacterium
GCATGAAAGCTGTCTTCCCGCTCGTAAAGAAATACGGCGGTGTCGTCGTTGCGCTGACGCTTGATGAAAATGGGATTCCCGAAACGGCAGACGAACGCTTTGCAATTGCTGAAAAAATTCTTTCTGTTGCGGAAGACTACGGAATTGCAAAAAAGGATATTGTCTTTGACACCCTCGCTATGACGATAAGCGCGGATCCTTCTGCCGCGCTCACAACGCTCCGCTCTCTCAAACGTATAAAGAACAAGCTTGGAGTTCACACCTCACTCGGCGTCTCAAATGTATCCTTCGGACTTCCTAACCGCGATGCGATAAACGGAACGTTTTTTGCGCTTGCTCTTGAAAACGGACTTTCCGCCGCGATAATGAATCCGTATTCACAGGATATTATGAAAGTATATTATACCTACCGCGCACTTCATGGACTTGACGAAAACTGTGCGGATTACATTTCTGCTGCAGAAAGCTTCATCACTGTGCCTTCCACAGCCACAGCTACGGTCAAAAAAGATGAGGCTGAGTTTAAATCTGAGCTTTCAGAGGCCATAATCCGCGGACTTCGTGAGAAAGCAGGGCAGGTCTGCGCCGCACTTCTCTCTTCATCTGCTCCGCTTGACATTGTTACTAATGAAATAATTCCCGCTCTTGACACCGTAGGACGCGGCTTTGAGAATAAAACAGTATATCTCCCCCAGCTTCTTATGAGCGCCGAGGCGGCAAAAAGCGCTTTTGAAAAAATAAAAGGCGCAATGCAGACAGATGGCGAAAAGGCACCGTCAAAGGCAAAATTCGTCCTTGCCACGGTACATGGAGACATCCACGACATCGGAAAAAACATAGTAAAGCTTCTTCTTGAAAATTACGGCTACGGTGTTATTGACCTCGGCCGTGATGTCGCACCCGAAGAAATTGCCGAAAAGGTCTGTGAGCTTCACGCGCCGTATGTCGGGCTTTCTGCTCTTATGACAACCACCGTTCCTGCAATGGAAGAAACAATAAAGCTTCTGCGGGAATGTGCGCCATGGTGCAAGATAATTGTCGGCGGCGCGGTACTCACGGCAGAGTATGCCGAAAAAATCGGTGCGGACTTCTATGCTCCCGATGCAATGAGCGCTGTGCGCCAACTTGAAGAAATATCCTCCGAAGAATAAAAAACTAAGTGTTTGCAACAAAAATGCATTTTGCTGCAAACACTTTCATATTTCGTTTAATTAATGTGCATCAAGAAGGTTTTTGCGGACTGTCCAGAGCTTTTCGGACAGGTCAACGATATACTTGTGCGGGTTTTCAAAGCGGCAAACCTCAGCCCACAGCTCATCCGTCGATTGTGCACAGTAGTCACGGATTTCTTCAATCGTGCGGTCTTTATATACGCACTGTCCCTTGTCGTAAATCTTCTCAAGAAGCGGACGCGCCGTGAAGTTTTCAATCGTTTTACGCTTCCACGTATGCTCAGGATGGAAAAGCTCATAGGGCACATTGCTCTCTATAACCTCGTCATGGAGCGTAATAACATCTGCCATTGCTTTTCCGCTTTCGTTGTCGAAAAGGCGCCATACCTGCTTAAAACCGGGGAGCGTGATTTTCTCGATATTCTCGGAAAGCTTGATTTTCGGGATTATTTCGCCGTCTGACTCAACACCGACAAGCTTGTACACTCCGCCGAAAACCGGCTCACTGCGCGAGGTGATAAGCCGCTCGCCAACTCCGAAAATATCTATCTGTGCACCCTGCATAATAATATCACGGATGATGTATTCATCAAGTGCGTTGGATGCAATGATTTTACAGTCGGGATATCCGGCATCATCGAGCATCTTGCGCGCTTTCTTTGAAAGATAAGTCATATCTCCGCTGTCGATA
>JAFQVE010000571.1 GCA_017408185.1 Oscillospiraceae bacterium
CAATTAGTCTGAATGGTCAAACTACCAAAATGAAACTCGAACTTGAAAAAAACTATCAGGTGCTTAATGGGGTGTTGAAAACTATAGACGGAACAGATCTTTCTGACAATGTGCATGGTTATCAAAACCTCTATCTCTCCGGTATAAAGCTTACGCAGGTCATGGAGCCTTCTGAGGAAGAAGTGGCGCGACAGGAAGCCTACACCGCCGACCGCGAGCTTTATAACGAGCTTACAAGCGTTACGGCAGAAAACAATACGGAGAACACACTTGACGGATATTCTTCAACTGCTACAGTTACTGTTGTTGCACAGGATATCGCAACGGGTGAGAGCGTTGTAAATGATGTTGTAAACGAAAACGTTGATGTCAACACAAAATATTCGCCGGTCGCACCGTCGGTCGGTGATGATTACGAGTTTATGTACTGGGCAGTCGGGCTTGGCGCAAACCGCAAGATTGTGTCTTTCGACAAGGATGAATATTCCTTTGAAGTAGCACCGGGAAGAAATCTGGTCTACGCAGTATACAGAAAGACAAACTTTGGTACAAAATACGCATTTTTCTTTGACGGAAGCAAAACTGTTCTTGGTAAAAAAGCTATTTCCAACGGCAGTGTCACGTTGCCCGCGCTCCCCGGCGCAATGCCCGGCTTTGGTGATTCAATAGGTTGGAAGTACACGGGAGAAGATGATGAGGTAGCATTACAAGCGAATGCAGAAGTACCTGACCTTAAGGACGATACCTTCTTCGTTGCAGACTATAACGGCAAGAAAACTGTTACTGTAACGATAGATGGAAAAGAGTATCCCTTCGAATATGGCACAGATGTAAATCTCGGCGATTATGCTTGGGTTCGTGAGAACAAAAGCGGAGAAAACGTATTTAATTATTGGAAAAAGGGCGATGAGATCATCTCCTTTAAGCCGAATTACACCTTTAAGGCATATGAGGATTGTACTCTTACACCAATCTATGAAAAGTACGAGCCGCTTGATAAGACGGTAAGACGTATATTCATCTCAGCGGATTCCACAACAGGAATAACCTTTGCTGAGTTTATCGGACTTGATTCTGCAATTGAAAAGGGTATTCTTTTCGGCGATGCAGGAGCAACCTATACCAATGCAAATGCAAAAGCAGTTATGCAGACGGACGGAAAAGTTTTCTCGGTAGTTAACGAAACAGGAAAAACAGCTATCGGTTATGCTATCCTCAGTGACGGAAGCATAGTTTATTCAGACAGATAACAAAGCGGGATATCACCGTGCCTTAAAGTGCGGTGATATCCATGGAAAACAAGAAAGAGAGATAAAAAATGTCAAAGAGATTAGGCGTTGCCATTATAGGTACAAGTGTAATGGCAAATTACCATATGAATGCAGTTGATGCAAACCCACATACAGAGCTTGTTGCTATTTGTGATAAGCATCCGGAGCTTATAGTTCCGCGTGCCGCAGAGCATAATGTTAAAAAGACATATACAGACTACAAAGAAATGTATAAGGATCCTGATATAGATCTGGTTATTGTATGCACTCCGGATTTTGTCCACGAGGAAATGACTGTCGGAGCGCTTGAGGCGGGAAAGCACGTTCTTTGTGAAAAGCCAATGGCACTTACGGCAGAGGAATGTGCACGCATGGTTGAGGCTTCGAAAAAGTATTCACCCAAAATGATGGTGGGGCAGATTTGCCGTTACACACCGGCATTCAAGCTTGCAAAGGAGCTTATTGAACGTGGCGAAATCGGAGAGCTGTATGCAGTTGAGAGCGAATATGCTCACGACTATAAGTATGCATCTCCGGGGGTTGATAACTGGAGAAGAGACCCGAACCATCCGCGCGAAGGCTTTATTGGAGGCGGCTGCCACGCAGTTGACCTTCTCCGCTGGATAGCCGGAAACCCGACAAACGTTATGGCGTTTTCAAACAGAAAGTGCCTCACTGATTGGCCGGTAGACGATGCAACCTTCGCAATTATGCAATTTCCCAATGATGTAATCGGAAAGGTTTATGTTTCAATCGGCTGTAAACGTGGATATACAATGCGCTCTGTATTTTCGGGAACGAAGGGAACCATTATATGCAACAATACAGACACTACCCTCACGCTCTTCAAGGAAGACGTTCCTGATATCAATGATCTTTTCCCGTCGCACAGCAAGGATGTGCCGCCGATTACGCGTATGGAAATTCCGACCCCGGTAAATAATCATAACACTCACGGCGAGCTTGATGAGTTTGTCGATTGCATTTTAAACGACAAGCCCGTTAAGATGACAGCTGAAGAAGGTGCATCAACGGTTGCGGTTTGCCTTGCTGCCGTAGAGTCTGCAAAGACGAAAAAGCTTATTGAAGTAAAGTATCCGAAAAAATAAGAGTATTAAACAGGTTTAAAGCCGGAGGGGCGCGTTGCTCCTCGGCTTAAACTATGTTTGAAAGAGGGAAAACAGAAATGGTATCAATATCAAAAATGTCAGAAGATGTTTACAGAATTAACTTCGGAAAATATTGTGCCAATCTTGTCCATGTAACTGATGAGGAAACAAACAGCGATTTGTGGAATCTTCTCGGTATATATTGCGGAGAAACTGCTGTTGTAAGCACAGGAACAGACATAATCGGACCTATTCGCGAGCTTGGGCAGCCTGATTTTATGGGAGGACTTCACGGTGACGAGAAAAATAAGGTTCTCTTTATAACCTGCGATGGAATCCGGTGGGATGAAATGACGGAAACTGAAGCTGACACGATACAGATCGTTATGAACAGCGAGTTGTATCGGGTGAGCAGTAAGGAACACGTTTACAATCGTTTTATAACGATAACCTTCACGGAAAACCGGATTCATATCGTAAACAGGCACGAGTGTCTTGTTGACGACAGCGTTATAAGCAGTGCGCCGACAGGTGGATTGATTGCCGTACAGCATACAATTCTTACCGCAATTTCCATGCCGAACTACTTTACGGATACGCCACCCTGTGAGCCTGTTAACAACAGGTCAACGGACAATATAAGCGGAACGCTTTATTGGACGGGAGGAAGCATAGAGGTACGGAATATTTTCGGGAAAGGTAAAGACACATACGAGGGAAACCTTTGTGTCTATACAAAAGAAGTTCCGATGAGAAGTAAAATTTATCTTTACACAATAAAACCCACAAAGGCGGGAACTCCGATAAAAAAAGGGGAAACCATCCTTGGTGAGTTTGAGTATTTGTTCAGATAAACAAAGCTGAATTTAATACGCATTAAAAAATATTAAGCCGTCCTTATAAAGCGCATACTCGATTTTATAAAATAGTTTTCCGGTAAAACAAAGGATTACTTTGGAGATTTGTGTCTCCGGAGTAATCCTTTTTGTACAAAGAAGCCGGCTAAGAATGATCATCCATTCTTAGCCGGTGCCATTTCGTGAAAAATATTAAAGAGCAATAACTTTTCCGCTTTTTGCGGATTCCACCTCGCAGAGTGCAAGAGATATGGACTCGCTGACAGATTCGGCGGATGTTACAGAACACGCCTTGCCGTCAAGCGCAAGTCCGAGAAAAGCGCGTATCTCATCCATATAATAATCGCCGGCATCAATCTCAACCTCTTGCTCACCGTCGTCTGTATATACGGTGAGCTTTCCGTCGCAGAGGTGCACTGTTGCTTTTTCAAAGCTTATCAGGCACCGGGCGGTAAACGGAAAGCTTTGGGGAAATGACCAGTCCGCTGCTGACATGACGAGAAAATCGTCATAGAAATAGCGCGTAAACACAGATTCGAGTTCCGCTTTGTTTTCGGTAATTACAGAGCTTACGGAAACAGGGAGCCCGAACAGATAGTTTATGAGGTCAACATCGTGAATGTGCATATCAAGAATGCATCCGCCGCTCATTTTGGGATCCAGAATCCAGTTGTTCCATGTCCATGTCGGAGTCTGCGAATAGCGGGTGAACTCCGCGCGGCATACCTTGCCGAAAGTTTTTTCGTCAATGTACTTTTTGATTTCACGGTAAGACGGATCAAAGCGCAGACACTGGCCTATCATAAGGGCTTTGTTGTTTTTTCTGGCTGTATCAATCATATTTCTGCAGCTTTCCGCTGAAAGAGCCATCGGCTTTTCGGAAAAGACGTGAACTCCGTGCGAAAGTGCGTAAACGGCGACTTCCTCGTGCAAATACGTGGGAAGCGTGGACAGGATGAAATCAGGCTTTTCTTTATCTATGAGCTCTTTGTAATCCTGATAGAACCCACAGGAAGAAAAATCAATCGAGCTGATATCAACATTGCCGATGTTGAGCTTCACGTTTGATTTGAAGCTTTCGGGATCTGCGCCGCAAAGGGCGCAAAGCTTTATGTCTCCGCGTTCCTTCTCAAGCTTTATAAGATTGCCGAGATGTAGCTTGCCAAGTCCTCCGAATCCTATTATTGCATATCTGTACATAACAAAATCACCCCATTAAGCTCTTTAAATATTTAACTGTTTTCTTAACGTCTTCTGCACGCTCCGCACCGGATATTTCGCGCTCAATATAGAGATCGCCTTTGTAACCGCTTGCAAGAAGCTTTGGTAAAAATACCGGATAATTAACAGTGCC
>JAFQVE010000572.1 GCA_017408185.1 Oscillospiraceae bacterium
AGAAAAAAGCAGTATTAAAAGATGCAAAAACAGTTGTAATCGACGGAAAAGAAATTCCGATTCTTTCGCACAGAAGTGAAAGAAGATTTGTCGAGCTTAAAAATATCGTAAACAACGGCATACTTGTCGGTGTAAGCGTAATGCGCGTTGCAAGAATAGTTGAGAGCGGGAAAGACCTTTATGAAGCACTTTACCGCGAGCTTGACCTTTGCCAGTTTATATTGCAGAGAAAAATAAAATCCATAACCGTTATGGAAAACGGCAATGTAATGAACTCCATCGCAACAACCGAGGACGGTGTTGTCTGCACGATTGAAATTTCGGCTACACTTGCAAAAGGCGAAATTGAAAAGGATAAGCACGAGATTATTTCACAGCGCGGTATCGCTTGCGACGTCGTTGTTGATGCACAGCTAAAGCAGGATTCCATCTATGTATTCGGCAGCGAGAACAAGAAATATACCGATGTCGATTTTGAGCTTTACGGTCTCTCAATAGATGAAATTGCAATTGTAAGAGCGGCGTTCTCCGTTGCTCAGAATAACACTTCCGATGAAATGCTTTCCGCGGATAAAAATCTTTGCACGCTTATTGGTATGGCAAAGAAATCCGCACAGAGCGGCGAAAGAGAGGTAATGTAATTATGAAGCCTTTAAAGATTGCTATGATGAGTATGACTCACGGTCATACAAGAAAATATTATCAGGTGCTCAAAGAAAACCCGAAGCTTGATTGGGTTGCGGTATCAACAGCTAATGATGATGTAAAGAAAATCTTCCTTAACAGCGTTGACGGTATTCCATGCTACGACAGCGAGCTTGAAATGCTTGATGCACATCCTGAGATTGAAGCTGTTGTTCTTGCCAGCGAAAACAGCGACCATCTTCGCCAGATGAAGCTTTGCGCAGAACGCGGAATTCATATTCTTTCCATGAAGATTCCGACCTTTGATATGGAAGAATATGACGAGATGATAAAGCTCGTTGACGAGAATAACCTCGTTTGTCAGATTGAGCTTGAAATGCATTATAACCCCGTCATCGCAAGACTTAAAGAGCTTGTCAAAAACGGCGAAATCGGAAAAATTAAGTCATTCAATGCGACAAACATCACGCTTTCTCCCGTATGGGCATTCCCGTGGCAGGGCGTTCCGGAAAAGAGCTACGGCAAGCGCGTAAGCATAAAAGACGGAGATTCCCGCTTCCGCGGCGGCGCACTTTGCGACCATCCGCACATTTTTGATATGATAAGGCATATGACCGGAAGCGACTTTGAGAGCATTTATGCAGAAGTCGCTCCGAACATCCGTCCTGATATTGAGGAAGAGGATATGCTTTCCGTCATCGGAAGAATGAAGGATGGCACGATCTTCTCTCTTGACCCGTCATGGTCAAAGATGGAAGAACGCCTTCCTGTTCCGGGTCCCGGTTGGGAAGTTTTCCCGAAGCGTATGGAAGTAAACATCACTCTCAACGGTGAAAAGGGAACAGTTATGGCGGATTGCTTTGGTCCGAACGTATACCACAACGGCTGTCCGAATGACCGCTATACCGTTCAGTACACATATTTTGACGAGTGGGTTGGTCTTATCGACGAGTTTGTTGACAACATCAGAAATAACAAAACTCCGCTGATAAACCTCAAATGGCATAAGAGAACGATTGAAGCAATGAACGCAGTTTACGAAAGCATTGCAACAGGAAAAACGGTAAAGCTTTAATGGAAATGTCTATTCCTGATGCCGAATAGAAGCATCAAATCTCCTCATCTGCTTTGCGGATGAGGAGATTTGATATTACATCAGGATTTTCTATAGCAAATCTCTTGTTTTTTACTTACCGTATAATTTCCACTTTCTCGGCGAATGACCGAATTTTTTATTAACAACTCTTGAAAAGTATTTTGGGTCGTTAAATCCGCTCATAAGCGCCGCCGTTTCAATAGGAGTATTTGATGCGATCAAACTTCTCGCATGTTCAATTCGCAGATCTGTTATGTACTCAACCGGTGTCTTTTTATAATGCTTTCGGAACAACTCACGCAAAGATGTTTCGCTGATAGCGGCTTTTTTACATATTTCTCCGATGCTGAGCGAGCTCGAGAGAAATTCAGCGTTGATTATCGCAACCGCATTTGTAAAGGATTGCGGAAGTGAAATATTTTCAGCATTCTCGCTTACTTTAGCAAGTATTGTGTAAAACAACGACATTGTGCGAGGAATATATCCCGGCGCTTTGTTTTTCCATAAAGTATGAGCATCGCGGAAAAGAAGCTCACACTCCTCGGTGTGTTGCAAGTTATAAATTTCAGGTTCCTTATCCGGTACTGCTGTTTTAAAGTGAATAGCAATCATTTCCGTATCCGTATACTCAGCGTTGTAGCTGATACCCTGTGGCATGTACAAAAGCTGTCCGGGGGTTACTGAATAATGCTTTCCGGCGCAGAAAACATCCGCTTCTCCGTATGTCCGGAAAGCTAACGCGGCAAATTCACGGGAGGAAATCTCGAAATACCCTGCACTCCATGTAAATATTTCCACGGTGTCAATTTTTACCGGAGAGTTTTGACAATCATACAACATTTTATCCACCTCAATAGTTTATTATAATATATTATTTCGGATTTTTCAAGCGTTGAAAAATCCACCTTTTCTGTTGAATAGTGAGTTTTATATCCGCTTGACATATGTTAATATTTAATTACAATATAAATTACCTGAGGTGCGGAATGGAAAACTGTTTTACTTTTGGAAACAAGCTTGAGATACGAGGTGATGCAAGGCTCAATACCGACACCCTGAAAAAACTGTGGAACAGCTTCTGCTTTACGGCATGTGACGTATCGGTCAACGAAGGTGAAAAGTTAAGCTTTGTCATAGGCAATGCAGAACTGCCGGAGTTGTCTCGCGGAAGCGAATATGCAATTTGCGTAAGGAAAGACGGAGCGGCAGTTGCAGGACGGGATTTCGGCGGACTTATGCGCGGAGTTATCGTGCTAATGATGCAGATTGAATACATTTCGCTCGAAGAAGAAAGCGAGCGCTTCAGGCTAAGATGCATGGATTCGCGCAGCGGCTATAAAATCGAAAAACGAATGATACATATCTGCGTCTTTCCTGAAAATAGCTTGAATTACATAAAAAAGCTTATACGCCTTATAGGTATGTGCCAGTACACGCATATTGTTGTTGAATTCTGGGGAACCTTGCGCTTCGACTGTTTAAAAGAGCTTGCATGGCCGAATGCATTCACAAAAGGTGAAGCAAAGGAGATAGTCCGTGAAATCCGCGAGCTTGGTATGGAACCGATACCGATGTTTAATATGCTCGGGCATGCCTCTGCGTCGCGCAACTGGTTTGGTAAGCACGTTGTGCTTGACCAGAACCCAAGGCTGCAACCGCTTTTCTCACCCGACGGCTGGGTGTGGGATATAACATCGCAAAAGGTAAGGAATTTGCAGCGCCAAATCCGCAAAGAGCTGTACGATCTGTTCGGCGACACGGAATATTTCCACATCGGATGCGACGAAGCATATTATGCCGCGCATTGTGATGAAATCGTAAATGCTCTTCCGGATTATCTCCGCGACCTTACATGTGAGGTTGCGGCAGAGGGCAGAAAGCCGATGATCTGGATGGATATGTTCCTTGAAAAAAATCAATTGCCTGAAATATATGTTCGCAACTGTACAGCCGGAGAAAGCGAAAAGCTTATTTCCTCTCTTGCAATGGAAACCGTTATGGTAGATTGGCAGTATGACGTAAAGCAGGCTCCGGTAGAATCGCTTTTGCTTCTCAAGGACAAAGGCCATGAGCTTCTCGGAGCGCCGTGGCTTGATCCTGAAAATTTCGGTGCTTATATTGATACAATTTCTGAACATAAGCTTTCCGGAATTATGCTGACGACCTGGCACACGCTTAAAAATCAGATGTGTAATATTTTGCGATGCGCTCACAAATGCGGTGCCGAAACCTTTTGGTGGTCGGCGCAGAGCGGAGGTCCCGACGGTCCGAACGAAGAAACTGCAAGCCTTCTGAGGCGAGTAAGCTTTGAGGGTAACAGCTACGCGGCCTGCGGCTGGATAGAACAGCAGATAGAGCTGTAGAACAAAGTTATGTTGTTTTCGGTACAATATATACCGTGCAAAATATAAAACAAAAAACGGAGGTAACAGAAAATGAAAAAACTATTATCAGTCATTCTTTCCCTCGCGCTTATTCTCGGGCTTGTGCCCACAATGGTATACGCGGCAGATGAGGCAAAAACACTTGCTTACAATTTCGGCTGGCAATATGCAAACGACGGAACAACAACCGCAGGTATAAAAGTAGATGCTATTGTCAGTAAGGGGTATACCGAAATAGATGAGCTTACATATACGAACTCAGATAAATGGGCGTTTGCGGCACATAACCATATCACATCGGTTAACTGCAACAAGAATCTGGTAAATATTGGTATGTCTAAA
>JAFQVE010000573.1 GCA_017408185.1 Oscillospiraceae bacterium
AACATAAGCCGTGCTTATTGGTACAAAGAAGAGTTCTTAAAGATATTAACTCACAAAGAGCCGGAATTAGCACGAAAAGCATTGGCTGAATGGGTGAAAAACGCAGAACATTGCGGAATATTGCCGTTTGAAAAATGTGCTGATACTATTCGCAACTGGTATCCCGGTATCTCAAACTCTTTCTCTACCTCAATCACCAATGGTTTTACTGAAGGCTGCAACAACAAGATTAAGGTTCTTAAACGCAATGCATACGGTTACAAGAATTTCAACAGATTCAGAAACTGTATTTTACATATCTTTTCTCATCAACAATCCAACAACGAACAAGCAGCCGCCTAACGACGACTGCCTGCTTAATCACTTTTTCATTTTAACTCTTTACCCCAACTATTGACAAAGAGCCTTGAAAAACCACACAAAACGGTCGGGACGCTGATCCGCAAGCCATTTTGCCTCTTCGTTCTGCACCATTTCCCATATGCGCTCGGGTGATCCGCCACAGAGCAAAACGCCCATAGCTACATTAATGGAATCATGCATTTCAATCTGCTCATCAAGACTTAAGTATCTGTCTTTTTCACCAATTATCATATTGCTCGGTCTCGGTGGACAGTAATCGGGGAATGCCGTCACGTGACAGTGAATGTCAAATTTCTTATTCGGATACTTCTTATTCGTATCTCTGCAGCTCCTTCTCTCAATATAATTTCGTAAACTCGAAATCGTGTTCTATTCCAAGCTCTGCCATTGCCGCTTCTTTCCGCTTTGCAATTTCAACATCAAGTGCATCAAAATAGTTATTGCCCTCTGTGTCAATATCCACTATAAACGGACCGATATCATTGAGCTTAAAAAACCACGCCGCTTCTATTCTGCCAAGCTCGTCATAAAGGTGAACATCCTGAACCTCAATGGAATCAATCCACAGATTCGGGCTTACCGAGCGCGGCGAAACGTGGACGCATTTCTTTTTCTTCATCATCTTTGCGGTTTTCTCACCCATAGTCGTTTTCCCGACAATCATACGAAGATTCCATTCATCAACGCTCTTTGCTCCCCATTTTTCAAAACGGATACTTGAAGTGGGCATAAATGACACAAGACGCCATTTTCCGTCTTCTTTTACTACTATCGGACCATTGTGGATGAGTACATTTCGCTCCGCAGTCGAAAACGGAAGCTTATTTCCCTCATCAAAAATATATTTCTGCAGTCTTGACCGGCAGGTGAACGCCTCACCGCTGATATATACGATATCGCCGAGTTTTAACTTGCATACATCCTCTTCCGAAAGAGGTGCTTTCAAATGATATTCTGCCATATTTTATCTCCTATCTGTCACCGAACCACATCGGGCTTCGCATTTTCGTAACCGTTCCGTCTGCATCTATTCTTGCCGAGGCACGGCGTGCTATCATGCAGTTCGTGCTGGTCGCACAGGCAATGCCGGCAATATGCGTATATGCATATTCAACATTTACCGCAAGCACGGACGTGTCACCGCCTGATCCGAGAATTCCGATACCGAGAGAGTTAAGTGCCTTATATAAGTCCTCTTCAATTTTTGCAAACATCGGGTCGGGATGATGTGAGCCGACTTCACGAAGGCATGCCGCCTCTTTTGCGAGGTTTGCCGCAACATTTGCCGTTCCTCCGATACCGATACCGAGAACGGACGGTGGGCAAACCGCACCAGCACGGGCAGAGGCGACAAAGCTGTCAATAACAAACTTTTCTATTCCCTTTATTCCGTCAGCAAAAGCAACTATTCTGTGACGTGTTCCGCCGAAGCACTCACTGCCGCCGCCCTTTGCGGCATATGAAATCTCAATTCCGTCGCCGTCTACAAACTGATATGTAAAGTCCGGAATGTTTACACCAATGTTGTTTCCGGGATCAAAGCCCGTAAGCGGATGCTTCATAGTTGCGCGAAGATATCCCTTTTCCGTAGCTGCCGCAACGGCGCGCCGCGCCGCATTTTCAAGCTCTACAAATCCGCCTTCAAGCTCGCATTGGTTTCCCACCTTGAAGTAGAAG
>JAFQVE010000574.1 GCA_017408185.1 Oscillospiraceae bacterium
CAGGCAACAGATAAACCGCAGTGAGGTTGTGGAATACCGCAGTATTCTGGAGCAGGATAAGGAACTGCTTAAAATATTTGAAGCTACCTACGGCAAGATAAAGGTGGATAAATATACTGCCTTTGACCCTGCAAAGAAAAAAGAAAAAAATGATACAAACAAGGTTATCAAATATGACAAAGACTTTCTCCTTGTGGACGGTTACAATATCATCTTTGCCTGGGATGACCTTAAGGCTATTGCAAAGGAAGATATCAATGCCGCAAGGGAACGCCTTGTCAATATTCTCTGCAACTATCAGGGATTTAAACGCTGCGAGGTGATTGTGGTATTTGACGCCTACAAGGTAAAGGGCAGCGTGGGCAGCATTGAACGATACCACAATATTACCATTGTATATACAAAGGAAGCTGAAACTGCCGATATGTATATAGAAAAGGTTACGCATCAGATTGCCAGAAATCACCGTGTGCGTGTTGCCACCAGTGACGGACTGGAACAGGTGATTATTCTCGGGCACGGCGCTATGCGAATGTCCGCCTCAAATCTTAAGGAAGAAGTGACCGAGATTGAAAAGGCAATAAGAGAAATTATTGAGTAGCGAAGGTTTGTACATCATATTCTGACGCAAGGAGACAAGCTATGGATTTTAATCTTTTAATAATAATTGCAGTTATACTGATTATTCCGCTGATTTTCGGCATCTGTGCGCGGTTTGTACTGTGCAGATACAGATACGGCTGGTATGTTACAGTAATTGCGCTGATATGTACCCTTTCGGCATGGTATGTATACCTTAATCCGCCTGTATTGGGCAGCGAACTGTATGGTCTGCGGGCTGTACAGGCAAGCTGTTTTACCCTTGGTGCCCTTGCCGTCGGCATTATAAGCAGAAAACATAATATATAGAAAGCAAAAAGCGATGATTGAATATGTGACATACAGTCCGCATCAATCATCGCTTTTATTTTTGGTATAAAATGCTCACAAAAACTTAAAAGGTCTCAGGAAAAATCCTGAGACCTTTTATGGAGGCGCCAACCAGATTTGAACTGGTGAATAAAGGTTTTGCAGACCTCTGCCTTACCACTTGGCTATGGCGCCATATGAAAATGGAGCGGGTTACGAGGCTCGAACTCGCTACCTCCACCTTGGCAAGGTGGCGCTCTACCAGATGAGCTAAACCCGCTTATTTGTTTTAATGTGGTGCCTCCGGTCGGAATCGAACCAACGACACGGGGATTTTCAGTCCCCTGCTCTACCGACTGAGCTACAGAGGCAAAGACTGGCGACCCGGATGGGGCTCGAACCCACGACCTCTAGCGTGACAGGCTAGCGTTCTAACCAACTGAACTACCGGGCCATGTGTGGTGGGAACAACAGGGCTCGAACCTGTGACCCCCTGCTTGTAAGGCAGATGCTCTCCCAGCTGAGCTATGCTCCCACAACTTTGTCGCCAGTCACACGCGACTTTAATAGTATACTAAATTTTTTTCCAAATGTCAAGCAAAATTTTGAAAAAATTTTTCCATTTTTTTATTATTTCTGAAAAAGTTATATTTTCCTTGCAATTTGTCCGGAAATATGGTAAATTTATATTCAGATAATTTCACGCCAGGAAAAATTTTTTCAATTTTCCCCTTTACATTATATTTTATTATTTACAAAAGAGAAAAAATGTATTAAAATATTATCATGGAAACAAGGAGGGATGAACAGATGTTTGACAACACACAAAAGTTCGTCTTAAAAAAAGATCAGGACGATGAGATGAAATTCATCCTGACAGAAATCTATGACGCACTGAAAAGTAAAGGCTACAACCCCATAAGTCAGATTGTCGGATATATCCTTTCGGAAGACCCGACATACATCACAAACCACAACAATGCACGCAGTCTTGTACGTAAGCTTGACCGCGACGAGCTTCTCCACACACTCGTCCGTCATTACTTATCGGATTGAGACGGCGGATATGATTTTAATTCAGGAGGATAACCATGGCATCAGCAAAAAAGGAAGAAAAGCTACTGACATACAAAGGACGCGCACTTACAAGAAAGGATAAGGTTCTCTATTATGGCAGCATGGCGGATAAGTACATTATAATGCTTCAAGTAACCGACGACAAAGACCTGGAGGATATCAAGCTTGCAACCCGGGTTTCGCTTCAGCTTCAGCTTACTGACCCGACGATAAAATCAAAGGACAGAATAGTGAAGAAAACCGAAACGGACGGACTTTATCAGGCAATGGATATTGCTGCAATCTGGCTTGAGCGCGCACTCAAAGACGCATAATCTGCAAGATCGTTACCCGCGGAAATTCCGCGGGTATTTTTATATTTGTACATATTATAATAAATTTCGACAAAACTTTGTATATTATGTCAATTGAAATATACCCGCTTATCGTGGTAACATATACTTAATATTTGCCACAAGGCAAGATAGAGGCGCATCAATCAAGAGTAACTGTGCTTTTTCAGGAAATACTGTACAGTGAAAGGGACTGATGCCGAAGTGGTTTTCTTGTTGCCTGAAACAGGATACTGCTGGGACGGTGCACAATATGCACCGTACTGTCACGGATGTGGAGCGCTATCTTCAAGATTACGTAATTTTATGCGAGGTTGTGAAGCTGCGTTTTTGCGTCACAGCCTCTATATTTATTTAAGGAGGGTGAATTATGATTCACTTAAAAAAATCGCGTGTCCTCGCAATTCTCGCACTTGCGGTAATGCTTTTACTTACCGTATCACCTCTTGCTGTCGCTGCAGATATCGATCTTACCGATGCTGATGTTGCATCAGAATATCTCGACAGCTACTCCGACAACGTCGGAAGCGATCCGGACTTCGGAGAGAACCTTGCCAAAGCACTTGAAACAAAGCGCGCCGATATCCCGGCGTATTCGACATGGCTTTCTCTTCTCCCGCCGATCATCGCTATTGCCCTCGCCCTTATCACAAAAGAGGTTTACTCTTCCCTCTTTATCGGTATAACGGCAGGCGCACTTATGTACGCAAACTTTAATTTTTCGGGAACAATTGACCATCTTTTCGTTGACGGCTTCATCTCGTCAATTGCAGATCCTTACAACATAGGTATAATTATTTTCCTCGTTGTTCTCGGTACAATTGTTTCGCTTATGAACAAGTCGGGCGGCTCTGCTGCATTCGGACGCTGGGCATCAACTCACATCAAATCCCGCTTTGGTGCACAGCTCGCAACAATAGCTCTTGGCGTTCTCATTTTCGTCGATGACTATTTCAACTGCCTTACTGTTGGTTCTGTTATGCGCCCGGTATGCGATAAGTTCAAGGTTTCTCGTTCAAAGCTGTCTTATCTTATAGATGCAACGGCCGCTCCGATATGCATCATTGCCCCGATTTCTTCTTGGGCAGCTGCCGTTGCGGGCTTTGTTTCCGAAGACCAGATAGGCGGCCTTGAGCTCTTTATCAAAGCTATTCCCTATAACTTCTATGCAATCCTTACCATTGTAATGATGCTCACTCTCGTAGTACTGAAGTTTGATTACGGTCCGATGAAAAAGCATGAAGTGAGCGCACTGAAGCTTGACTCTATGCATGGCGATGTTTTCTCTGCCGATGAAAAAGAAATGCTCCGTCATATCGAAGATGCCGATACGAACAAAAACGGCAGTGTCTGGGATCTTGTTGCTCCGGTTGTTGTGCTTATCATAGGATGCTTGCTTGGTCTTCTCTACTCCGGCGGTTTCTTCTCCGGCACAAGCTTTATTGACGCATTCTCCGGCGCAGACGCATCTGTTGGTCTTGTTTTGGGTGCATTTGCAGGACTTATTTTCTCTGTCATTTACTTTATGTGCAGACGCGTTCTCAAGTTCCGTGATTGTATGGATTCTCTCCCGGAAGGCTTTAAGGCAATGGTTCCCGCCATTATGATTCTCTGCTGCGCATGGACTCTTAAGGCTATGACAGACAGCCTTGGTGCAAAGATCTTCATCGCCGAGTTTGTCCGCATCAGCGCAAGCTCCTTTATCCCGCTCCTTCCCGCAATCGTATTTCTCATCGGTGTCGGTCTTTCCTTCTCAACGGGAACATCGTGGGGTACATTCGGCATTCTCATTCCGATTGTTCTCGCCATCTTCGGCGGCTCCATCAGCAACGAAATTGCCATTATCGCTATTTCCGCATGTATGGCAGGTGCTGTTTGCGGCGACCATTGCTCACCAATTTCGGATACCACAATTATGGCATCTGCAGGTGCGCAATGTGACCACTTAAATCACGTTTCAACGCAGTTGCCTTACGCAATGACCGTTGCCGGCGTGTCCTTTGTTTCTTACCTCATCGCAGGCTTTGTAAAGAACGCCTGGATTTGCCTCCCGATTGCTATTGTTCTTATGGTTGCCACACTTTTAATCATCAAGGTAGCCACAAGCAAAAAAAGTGCATAAATAAGCATTTTCACAGGGTACGACAAAAAGCGTCGTGCCCTTTTTATATACATATGCACAAAATGGTTTAAAAAAACAAGAAAAAAGACAAATACAAAGTCTAAAAAAAGTTGTATAATGTTAATGCTTATACTAATTTGTGATACGAGGAGAGTTTTCAATGAACATTAATGAGCTGCTGCAATATAACGGAGCAAGCCCCTGTCCTGAGGATATTGATAAATACTGGGATGAAGCTGTTGCTGAGATGAAAGCAACAGCCCCTGACGTTGAGCTTATAAGGGTTTGGGATTTGCCAACCGTCGAATGCTTTGATATGTACTATACCGGTGTCGGCGGTGCGCGTATTCACGCAAAGCTTGCACGCCCCAAGAACATAACGAATCCGACAGGTGCGGTTATTATGTTCCACGGATATCACGTAAGATTTCCCGAGTGGCTCCGTCTTTTATTCTTTGCCGGACAAGGATTCTGCGTTGCTGCGATGGATTGCCGCGGTCAGGCGGGTCTTTCAGAAGATAATTCTTCATGCACAGGCACAACTGTTGAGGGACATATCATCCGCGGTGCATTTGAGTCTGATCCCGGAAAGCTCCTTTACCGCAGTATTTTTCTTGATGCAGCGCAGCTTGCCGGAATTGTTGCCGATATGGATTGCGTTGACGAAAACCGGCTTTATACCTTTGGCGGTTCTCAGGGCGGTGCAATTTCCCTTGCCTGTGCTTCTCTCGAGCCGAGAATAAAGAAAACGTTCCCTTACTGCCCGTTTTTGTGCGACTACAAAAAGGCATATGAGCTCGGCGGCGTTGCGTTTACAGAAATCGAACAGTATTTTGTACGCTCAGACCCGCGCCACGAAACCGGAGATGCACTTTTTGAGAGACTGGGGTATATTGATATTCAAAACCTCGTTCACCGCTTAAAAGCGGATGTCAAAATGGCGGTAGGACTCAAGGATACATCCTGTCCCCCGCAAACTCAGTTTGCCATGTTCAACAAGATACCGACAAACAAGGAATACATACTTTATCCTGACTACGGACACGCAGATTACCCCGAGGTCTTTGACCTTGCTCTGCGCTGGTTCTTAGAGGAGTAACAAAAGAAGCAGGTATGACACAAGCTCGCGTCATACCTGCTTCTTTTGTTACTGTTTTTATTTTCTCTCTATTTCCTTGATTATTTCATAAAGCTCTTCTTTATTGAAAAGATACTTGTTATCGCAGAACTGGCAATTCACCTCTGCCTGACCGTCCTCTTCAGCTATTGTCCGAAGCTCCTCTGCGCCAATGGACATAAGCACCCCTCGCGTTCTCTCACGAGAGCAGGTACATTTATATCCGACTTCATATTCATCCAGAACTTCGATTTCAAACCCGGTCAGAGTAGTTTCAAGAATCTCCTCAAGACTCATACCCTCATCAAGACATTCCGTTACCGCACGGGCTTTCTTTATGCATTCTTCGAGGCGGTCTATCTCATCATCATATACGCCCGGAAGAAGCTGGATAATATATCCTCCGGCAGCACGGATAGACCAATCCCGCTCGACAAGTACGCCGAGAGCACATACTGACGGAATCTGCTCACTTGTTGCAAGATATGCTGTTATATCCTCTGCTATTTCACCGCTGACAAGCTGAGTTTGTCCGATATAAGGTTCTTTCATTCCAAGATCTTTTATTATGCTCAGTGTTCCGTTTCCGACGCCGCCGGAAACATCTATCTT
Organism: Oscillospiraceae bacterium; assembly: GCA_017408185.1. The sequence continues at coordinate 6,170 of JAFQVE010000574.1, forward strand.
TCTGTCGCTCTCGCGCACAGGAAGGTCTGCTTGCGGATTTTTGCAGTAGCCGCGCACATATCCAAGACTATCGGAAACCGCAACAATTGAACCTATCGGACCGTCCGAATCTATCCTGACGGTAATGGTATCGTTTTCTCCCTTTAAGTCATTTCCAAGAAGCGATGCCGCAACAAGAGTTCTCCCGAGTGCGGCAGATGTAAGTGGTGTAAGGTCGTGGATCCGGCGCGCTTCATCAACAGTTTCACGAGCCGTCATCGCAAGTATTTTTATTGCACCATCACATGTAACGGCGCGGATTATTCTGTCTGACATATATATCCTCCGTAATGTTTCTTCTATAATATTTTAACATTTTAAGAGATGAATGTAAAGAACTTTCTATACTGAAGTTATATATCTGTGCAAAAACAAAAAAAGCCGACTCATTCTCTGTTTTAACCTTAATTTAACTTTGCACTGATATTATATATGCTAAAGGAAAAGAAGAAGCTTTTCCTTTAACTGCAATTTTTCCGGCATATATGTTTTTCCGCAAGAATATTGTAACAGAAAGGAGTATGGTATATTTGCAGACGCCTCCGCGTCAATCTCTTCGCATTGTACCAAAACACGTAATGAAAACAACTCTTACAAAACTCTCAAAAAAGAAAATTATCGGAATCGTTGCGGCAGTGCTTGTTGTTGCACTGTTGCTTGTGTGGTTCCTCGGGTCCTGCGGCAGCGAAACATCTCAGCCTTCCTCCGAATATGAGCCGTTCACCGTGGAACGCGGCGATATTACGGTATCTGTTACCGGAAGCGGAACAGTTGAACCTATCGAGCAGTATGAAATCCAGTCTATCGTAACCGGAGACATCATTGAGGATTATGTCTCCGTAGGCACGGACGTCACCAAAGACCAGGTGCTTTATGTTGTTGATTCAGAATCTGCCGAGAATAGTATAGAGCGATCAGAAACAAGCTATGAACAGCAACTTATGTCCTACAATGACAAAGTCCGGGATTATAACGAAGCTCAGGCGAACAGAACGGTAGATGCGCCGGTAACAGGTGTTATCACGGAAATGTATGTTAAAAACGGAGACGAAGTAAACGCAGGCACCAAGCTCTGCGAAATAAGTAACACCGAATACCTCACGGTACGGGTTCCGTTTCTTTCTGCTAACGCAAAGGATATATACCGAAATCAGTCTGCAACCGTATATTTTGATGACAGAAACGAA
>JAFQVE010000575.1 GCA_017408185.1 Oscillospiraceae bacterium
GAAGCGGAGCTTTCTCTGGCTTACGAAAATATAAAAAAGCATAATTTCGCTTTTGATTATATTCTTACGCATAAATATGAGGAAACTCCCCCGAGGGGAACGTTTTGCCCGGCTCTTGCAGAGCTTACGGAATACATAGAAAAAAATGTATCGTATAAATTATGGTACTCCGGACATTGGCACAAAAACGAGAAAACAGATGAAAAGCACTATATAGTGTATGATGAGCTTTCACCGCTTGAATAAAACAAGCGTTGAAATAAGAACCCCACCCAACAACGCAATCAAAGATTGCTGTTGGGTACCCGGGAACCTTGTTGTATTCTACAATAAAAAAGCAAAGGCATATGCCTTTGGTATTGTCAATATGACAATACCAAACAGATTAAAAGGAGGAACAAAAATCATGAAAAAGGTATTATCATTTATTCTTGCAATGGCACTTGTTATAAGCCTTGTGCCGACAGTGGCTTTTGCGGAGAGTGAGCAGGAACCATTTTATTTTGGCGCCGGAGGGGCTACTTCAGGAAAAATTGGAGTAAGCGGACTTCCGGATACAGACCGGATTGATTATATTCCTGAGGATGGAACGCAAAAGACATCCAATTCCACACAGGTAAGAGCAAACGGAATTGTTCAAATACACACAAAAACAGGAACATGGTTAACTGCTACAGCAGCCGATTTACAGCAAGTTGTGTTTACTGTAGATCTCGGTGAAGATCCTGCAACCGGTTGGTATCAGATTGCATTTACCGGCGCAAATGTAGAACATGCTTCCGATTTGTACATTTACGCAGGTAATGATAATAAATATGTGTATGTGGGTGAGTATATTTCAGAGAAAACGAGTGCGAGTTTTGCGGTAGGAAGAACGGATACTTTTGGAGCAGTATACCTTACACCTGATTCTGAAGGTAAGGTGAGATTTATTGTTGCACCATCGAAACTTGCTGATGGAGAAACCAATGGATACATTCTTTTATACAGCTTATCCCTTACATACCTCGGCTCAAATGAAGAGTATGGATATACCGTAAAGCACACGATCCCCGAAACGATAGACTGTGAAGCCGATGCGGACGGCGTTGAATTTACAGCATACGCAGATGCAGGCGATGGAATTCCGCGTGCGATGAACGGGATAAATTCAGACAAAACAACAACGAACGCAGACTCGTTTAATATCGAAATACTTGAGGGTGACAGCGTAACTCTTGATAAGACAATTACAGACGGTATCGCTTCGGGTAAGCTCGTTCCGGTTCACGCCGGAGACACAACAATCAAGTTTACGGCGGTAATAAACGGAGAGACATATACTGACACTAAAACTGTTACCGTCACCGAGACAACGGCAGAAGATACTGACGAGTCCGTTGCAGCACCGACAGATGTTTCTTACATCGTCCGCGGTTCGGACGAAGCCTTTGATGCCGGAATTGATATGACCGGTTACACCGCAGGCAATGTCGGAAGCCATCCGATTAACACAAGCTTTACTGCAAAAGCACTTGAAGAAATCACGGTTGGTGGTAAAACATACAATTTTGCATACTGGCAGACAGCGGGTGGTGCTCCGATAGAGGATGCCGGCGAAAGCTACACCTTCACCCCGAAGAGCAACTTTACTCTTGAAGCAGTCTATGTTCCGGCGGAGCCGACAGATGCAGATAAGAAGGTTCAGTTCTGGAATTACAACCGCGTATTCCTCGGCGAAGAAACGGTAACAGACGGCAAGGTTTCTGCAATGCCGACGCAGCCCACGCTTGCGGGACACACCTTCACCGGCTGGGCGGCAGAGAACATCGGTGCATTTGATTCAAGCACAGAGATTACCGCCGCACTTACAAGAGTTGTGGCACAGTTCACGGCAGATGCAAATAAGTATTCCGTAAAGGTAGATGGTGTGCAGGAAGGCACATACGCATATGGTGCGCCTTTCAGTAAGACCGCTGATGCGACAAAGGAAACTCAGGTATTTTCTCACTGGGTAATTGGTGACAAGGTCGTTTCTTATGACAGAACAATCAGCTTCTGTGTCTGGAACAACGTTGAGCTTACCGCGGTTTATGCAGATACAGCACCGACCGCCGTTCCGACGGTTGTGCTTGATAACATCGGTGATGAATACTTTATCCTTTATGCGGTTCCGACCGGCTATACAGCGATTGACGCAGGTATCGTGTTCGGTACAGCCGGAACAACTCCGCGCGTTGACAGCACCGACGGCTCAAAGGCAAGCGCGGCAAAGCTTACCGGACAGTTTACCGCAGCACCGGGTGACAGCACTCATACAGCTGCACGCGGATACGTAATGTATAAGGTGGATGCAACCGGAGAAATACGTGTGATTTATTCAAAGTAAATCCCGATAAGAGGTAAAATAAATGATCTGGTCTTTATATGCAACGCTCGGATTTAATATGTGGTACACCGAGCTTCCCGAAGTTCCGTTTGAAGACGAGGCATGGAAAATTCTTGTTGATAAAGCAGTTGAAAACGGCTTTAATCAGATAGTTCTTGATTTGGGCGAAGGGGTGCGCTATGGCTCGCATCCCGAGCTTGCCCATCCCGGCGCATGGACGCGCGAAC
>JAFQVE010000576.1 GCA_017408185.1 Oscillospiraceae bacterium
ATATATCAATTTTTTCCAATGTACATTACAAATACTCGAATAAACATTGCAAATCCTATAAATTTATGTTATACTTTTTACATGGAAACAAATTTTGAAAAAAAGATTGTATACAACGAAATTCTGTTTCGGTATGCAAGAGGAAAATCTCTCGTTAACGGATATGAGATACATCCTTACAACGAAATACTGTTTTTCATTGACGGAGGTGGCAAGCTTCTTACCGAGTATTTTGAAGAAAATCTGAAAAACAGTACTCTGATTATTATTCCCAAAAATACATACCATCAGCTCCTTATCTCCGATCAGCCCAATTATATACGGCTCGTTCTCAACTTTTCGGATATGGAGCTTCCTATGTTCCCAATGAACAGAATCAAAATACTCCATCCTTTAGCTTACAACATTTCATTTTTGCTCGAGAGAATCCGTATAGTGCTGGAAAAAGATGAATTCAATGAAAATTCATCCACGTTGCTGTACGGAGCATTCTTGATGCTACTCAGCGAGGTAACATCAAACTTACCCTATGCGCTTATTCCTCAACCGCGAAAAAGCAATGAGCTTATTACAAAATGCATCAAATATATAGATGACAACTTTGCGAGCGACATTACTGTGGAAAAGATTTCCAAAGAAATGAATGTATCACAGGCAACAATGTTTCTATGCTTTAAAAAGCAACTCGGTATTCCGATATACAAATACATAACAGAAAAAAGACTTATATATGCCTACAAACTTATAACTGAGGGAAATCCGCCTACTAAAATATATTCCGAATGCGGATACAAGGATTATGCAACGTTTTACAAAGCGTATGTCAAAATGTTCGGTCATCCGCCGTCAGAGACAAAGTAACACATTCATTTTTCCGTTTCAACATCCAAAACTTTTAAAAAACAATGTTTCATATACTATGAAAGTCGCTGAGTTATTTGACGAATTTCAATTTATAAAAATCTTTAAAGAAAAATCCGGAATGACGGTTAAAGAATACAGAAAATACTGTATAGAACAAAAAGAACACCCAAACCAAAATACAGTTGTACTTTTACCGATTTTAACGTAAATCCGAATTTTCCACATATTTTTCTCGTTTTTTACCTTGTTGTCACATTTCTAATATTTTGTTTTCGTAGTTGCTTATATGAGATAACTTCTTGGCATAACAAAACCTCCTATGGTAGTTGTTTTAGTTCTACCATAGGAGGTCGTTTTTCCTATTGTCCGTTTTTACTGGACTTGTGAAATTTTCTGTGCGGCTTTTTTTACTTTTATTTACTTGTGAAATCTAAAATTCTCTTGAGAAGCACTGCGACTTCTGCACGTGTTGTGTAATCGGCAGGAGCAATTTTACCGCTCTTTCCGTTTACAAGACCGCTTGTGACAAGTGATTTTACTGCATCCTTTGCATAATCTGCAACGGAAGCAAAGTCAGCATAATCAACATCAGCAGTTTCAAGTTCAACGCCAAGCTTTGCAAGTGCGCGATAGACAATTACCATCATGTCCTGACGTGTGATTGCATTTCTCGGCGCGTATTTGTTATCACCTATACCACCGACTATTCCTGTATTTCGCGCAATTGCAAGTTCTTTTGCAAAATAGTCGGTTGAGGTTACATCTGCAAAGTTCTCAGCATTCTCGCTCTCGAGCTTGAATGCGCGAACAAGGAGAAGTGCGAAGTCTGCGCGAGTAATGTTAGCCGCAGGCGAGAAGGTGTTTTCGCTTGTACCCTTGATGATGCCTTCATCTGCAAGAGAATTGATTGCATCTTCTGCCCAAGTGTGGTTTCCGAGGTCGACGAAGCGCGCGCTTCCTGCATCCTCCGTTCCCGGTGTCTGCGGAACATCAGGTGTTTCCGGTTTATCTTCGGGCTTATCGCTCGGTGTGCTCGGAGCAGGTGCTGCTCCACCGCCACCTCCGGAGCCGCCACCTGACGGAGCGGACGGTGTTGTCGGTTCGCTTGGTGTATTCGAACCACTGCCGGTTGTTGCACCGTAAACCATGACCGTGAAGTAAACTGTGCTGATTCGTCCGGATTCATCCGTTGCATCAATTGCGAAAAGATTTTCTCCGATCTGGCTCGCTGTCGGTTTCCAGGTTACCGTTGCTGTTTCCGGATCAAAATTTGCACCTCTCGGGAGTGTTCGCACAGAATATGCGACTTCTTCGCTTTCACTCGTTGCATTAACCTTAACCGAGACAGAGCTTCCTGCAGTTGTTGAGATGTTGTCAGAAACCTCATCAAACACCGGAGCATGGTTATCTTCATAGGACATAGGCATTTCAAAGTTCTTGCCCACGGCGATGTCATAGTTATAACCAAGGTCTGTATTCTTGTCATCAATATAAGTATCGATAAGTGTTATTCCGCCAAGATCGAGAATTCCGCGTGTGGGACTTGTCATAGTGACACTCTTTACCACAAAGGAAGCGTTTCCGGGCCCGTCATATTCAAAGTTTATGAGGCGATCCTCTATTGTGCTTGCTTCTTCCGCTGTAACTTCGCGGTCAAACTCAACCTCAACCCAGTTATCGAAGGAAAGCTCTCTCTGGAAGTCAACAACCGTGCCTGACAGTGCCGCATCGAAGTTCTCAACTTTCCGTTCATCGTCGCCTATCATTTCTCCATCACTCATAAATGTGTAGATGTTGTTGTTCTCCTGACCTACTGACCATACACCAACAAAGCCCTTGAAGTCAAAGCTGTAATTTCTCTCCTCGTCGGTGATTCTGTAGGTTACACTGTTGTTCTGAGCATATACAACATAGTCAATTCTTCCGTCAACAAGCTCAACTCTTACAGCCTTCGCACTGTCGAATTTATCCGGAGTTCCGGAAACCGGAGCGATTGAAACGCCCTTAATTTCCTTGATATAACGCTCTCCGTTATAAGGCTCGATAACGGTTGTGAAGAGCGTGTCAAGGTCGCGTCCCTTTCTTCTTACAAGAAGATGCTCGAAGTGATCAATAACCTTGAGGTTCTCAGGTTTTCTCGGAGGCATACCGTTTACAAGAGAAACCTCGTCTGCTTCCCAGTCATTTACCATCGTCATACGGAGATGTATATCCATCTTACCGTTTCTTGAAAGGCTTCTGAAATCCTTTATCTTATAGTCAACCCAGAAATCTGAAACTCCCGGATTGTCTGCACGGTAAACATCCGTAAGCCATGTATAACCATTGGGATATTTGAGAATCGTGTAGTTGGAATTTGTGGAATAGGGGTCGGGACCATATGGAACATCGGCTCCTGCATATGATCCGCCTATCTGCTGCTCAAAGCTGAGATTATCGGAATACTCCGGATCTTCCTGGCTTGCAGCACGGAATGCATAAAGGTGGTCATTACCGCCGAGAACTCTGAAGAAATCGATACCATAAGACACTTCATCATCGTAGTCTACCATAACGACAGTTCTTCTGTATTCATCAGTAGCTGTATATGCATTAGGTGCATTTACATCAATTACCTTTACACGGGAATCCTTCTCGGCATCAAAGTGGATTGTCTTCGGAGTGAATGTGCTTCGGTTCACTCCCTGTTCATTGACCAAAACCATATTATGTGCAATCGAGGAACTGTTCCACTGATTTCGATTGGGGTCACCGCTTGTTGCGGTTTCCGGATATCCGAGATCGGTTGTCATCGGGAGACCGTAAGCTTCAATACCGAGATGCAGTGTGTCATTATGTCTGTGTGAATGAGCTCCACCATAATATAACCAGAAATCACGCTGAGTATCACGTATAACGTTTTCACCAACAGACTCATAGAGAGTACCTGCACGCATAATTCCAAGACCGTAGCCTGTGAGGACAGAGCTCTTGTCGTAATCCCATTCGCCGTAGGTGTCGATTATGTCTTTTACTTCATCTCCAAGACTTTCCGGATTCTTCGTCCAGATATCATAGTGGATGCCGTTGAAGTTGCCACCCTTTACAAGATACATATGCTGTGCAATTTCCTTTGCAGCCTCAAAGTTTGTATATCTTGTATACTTGAAGGTGTCAATCATTACAGCATCGTTATCCGGGAGCATCGGATAGCTTACCGGACCACCGCCGTCACCGACTGACGGAACACCGCGACGCACAAGGATAGTATAGGGATATGACTGAATCATACCGAGATACTTCGGGTTTTCATAGAGGCTCATACCGGTAAATTCCGGATATCTTGCCAATGCATTTGCAAGGTCTGTGAGGTTTGTTATCCAGATTCTGTTATAACCAAATGCGGATTCATCGCCCTGACCGTCACGGAAAACATCGTTTACAAGCACCTGATTTACCTCTCCGCCGCTGTTGCTTGTGGATGTCACCTCGCTGTATCTGAATATCCAGTCAAGCATATCGTCGGTGTCGGGATGAGTGTCAAGAGCTATTGCTGCTTTTGCAAGAGCAGATTGATGCATACCGAAGTTACCACCACTCTGTGCATTCTGAATAGCCTCGTATATCTTACGGAGGAGGCCGTTTTCTATATTTGCACGTATCTTTTCGGGAGTAGACTTATCGTTTTCAAGATTGTATTTTTCTGCTTTCTTGTTAAGGAAAGCTATAACCTTAGGATCATCATACATCGGGAAGAATGCATCATATCCGACTGCAAAGTCTTCCTGCAGATCGGTTTCCCAGATACCACCAACAATCTTACCTTTTTTTGCTCCGCCATCGGAGTTAGCGAAGCGTGTAAGGTATGGACGAAGGTCATAATCCGGATAGAGGTCTGCAATTCTGTCGATGATAACAGCGCCTGTTCTTCCGTATTTTTCATCACCTGTATAGAGGTATGCAAGTGCAAGATCATTTACCGCATTCTGAACAAGTCCTGTGCAGCGTGAGCTGTTTCTGTCATTCCAAATACCATAGTGCATATAGTATGCAATGTAGGTGTGGATTTCCTTAACGCCGTTTGAACAAGTCCTTCCTGTGTCATAGCCGAAACCATAGTCAACACCCCAGCCCTCAATGGTTTCCTCACCTGTAAGTTTACCATTATATCCTGCAAGCTCGGGATAAAGAACGTTTACAAGATAGCCTCTTTCACCGTTTGCAACAAGCTCAGCATTGCGTTCGAGTGCAAGGTCAATATTATATATACCGTGTTCATCGCGGCCGAGCTCATAGAGACTTGCGAAGTCATTTGACGGGAACTGTCTCTTACATTCAGGACACTGAACCTTCCACGGGTCTGTGAATACATTTACATGCCACGGGGTTCCGCCGTGCAACTGATACAAATTCGTTTTACAGTAACGGCAGGTATATTGTTCTGGGTCGTTTCTATATCCTACGCTTGTTGCGCGCGGAATCCCTTCGCCCGGAATCATTTCCCAGATTTCTTCTTCAAGGCCGACATATTTGTCAGCTCTTGCAACAGCCGCTTTTCTCTCTTCCTTTGCCCAACTGTATTTAGATATGTTTTCGCGCGCTGCGGCAACCATTTCGTCAGTATAGTAGGTTCTTGCGACCTTGCCGTCTCTGACAGATACTGTTCGTGTATCCGATACGGTTATTCCATCGAGAACTATGGTTGCTGTGATATCTGTTGTACCTGCCAAAACAGGAGTTATGAGACCTTCGGAAGATACTGTTGCAACACCTTCATCGGAGCTTATCCAGCTTATTTCAGCAGCGCTTATATCAACGGTATTTCCTGCATCGTCTGTACCTGAAACATCAAGATCTATTGTATAATCAGGGCTTGTTACAAAGCTCTCGCCGCTGATTACCGCCTTTGAAAGCTCGCCGGAGATTGAGCCACCCTTCTGATAAACAACAACATTTACCTTTGTTTCTGCAGAAGTGTTTCCACTTGTTGCTTTGATGGTAATTTCAGCATTTCCCTCTCCGACCGCGGTTACAGTGCCGTCTGCGGAAACGGTTACAACGCCTGTATCAGAGCTTTCATAGCTCATATCGATTATCGGGTCTTTACTTCCGTCGAGCATTGAACTTCCGTTATAGAAGTTACCGTCACTTGTGAGAACTTCTGCAGAAATCTTTGCGCTTGCACCGGCTTCAACAGAATAATCTGTCTGCGGTGTTACAACCGCAACAACATCAGGCATACCGGACATTGCCTTGAATCGGAGCTGCTTGAGAACGACGTTTTCACGATTCACACCCTCAGCGCGCGGAATAACGGTAACCTTATGATCACCTGCCGTAAGCTCAATTGTTCTCATTCTCTCGGGGTCTGCAGGAGAGTTTCGGTTTTCGTCATAGAAATCATAATCGCCGATGAATATTCCGTCGATATAGATATCTGCATACTCTGTATTCTGAGTATAGTATGTTCCGGTGAATACGATCTGATAAAATCCCGTATAGGGGATTCTTACATCAAATACTGTCTGATGCCCCACCGCAGTTGTCTGTGATGTCCAGCCGCTTGTGGAGAGGAGAGAATTCTTGACTCCTGCTGCGGAGTTTTCAAAGTCAATCTGCCAGTTATCTTCTTCAAGCGTTGCATCCTTCGGCTTTTTGGGGTTGATTTTTCTGAAATCAATGAGGAAGTCGCGGAGATCTGTCTCTGCAACTGTTATTGTGATTTCTTCTGTTTCAACCGTTCCGCCGTTTAACGAAACAGTTGCCTTTATCTTTACTGTCTCGCCGAGAATCTCACCGAAGATAAGATGATCTTCGTCTATCGAAACTGCATCTTCGTTTGAAATTGTCCATTTAACATCAGCGGCATCGATATCTGCGGCATATCCGCCTTCTGTGATACCTGTTATTGTGAGCTTTTCATCACGGAGATATCCTACTGTTTCAGGTCCGTAGAGATGTGCCTCAACAATAGGTGTTGAATCCGTTACCTTGATTTTTGCAACTGCAGATGTACCGACACCGTCAAGGATTACGTTTGCACGGACTTCACCCGTACCTGCACGGAGTGCCGTTACCTCGCCTGTTGTTTTATCAACCGATACAATATCGGGTGTAAGCGTCTGATATGAAATTATTGCGTCTGTGAGATCTGCAACTGAGCCATCGGAAAGATATCCTGTGGGGATAACCTTTGTGGTCTCACCTGCTCCAATTTCGGAAGGCTCACCTTTTGCCTCTGCATAGAGAAGCTTGATTTCAAAGCCCGAGGTTGTAACCTCAGCCTTGCCTTGCCTTGTTATGCCGTGGATGGTCATATCGGATGTGATTTCAGCACTTCCGTTCATACCGCCAAGCTTTGCGGTTGTGTTCATAAAGTAGAGACCGCTGCTTGTAACGCTCAAAGTGCGGGTTGTTTCTGTAATATTTCCGATAACGTACTCATTGCTTGATTTTACATCGAGGAGATTATCAAAATCATAGCCCGAAAGAAGTCCGATATAGCTTCCGCCAGATGTATAAGGCTTTGAAACGACGGTTACGTTTCCAAGAGTTCCCGTTGTCAGATCTCCGACGACTTCCACCTCAACACCTGCATAACCAACTTCGCGGAGTTCAAAGTCATCAAGCCAGACAGTTCCGCCAAAGCCTGCTTTGCCCTTGTCTGCAGAATCTATTCTGAAGTCGAGTCGCGGTGTGAAATATACAACATCGCCGTCATACTCATAAGGAGCCGGGACAGGAAGAGTGATTTCAACCCATTCACCGTGATGCTGCTTTATTATGTCAAGATTTGCATAGTTGGAGTTAAGGTTACTTGCGAATGCAATTGAGCTTGACGCAGTACCCGTGGGGTTGTTGTATGTATAAATGTCAAAGAGCATACTTGCATGACTTGCGCCCTCGGGATAATATGAATCGTCCTTTACCTTGAAGGTGAGCTGATAGAACTTGCCCGGCTCAATCGGAACACGGTGTCCGTCATTTTTGAGGAACACTGAGGAAAGACCTGTTGTTCCCGTATAATCCGGGTTGAAGTTTATGGCAAGAGCACGGTTATTTTCATTGCCGTCTTTCGGAACAACACCGATTGTTGTGCTCTGGAGCTGTTTTGCAACAGTATAATCGGGTTCATTTTTGGAAATCCATACCCACTCGTCGCCCTCGGAGTCGGGATTCAAGTGTGACATAAGGTTTCTTCCCGCAGGAGCTACAGGAAGCTCATATGTTCCAACAATTTCCGTGCCGTCATAGTTGATTGTTACTGAAATGGTTGTTTTTCCGTTTGAAAGTGCTGAAACAAGACCTGTTTCGGAAACAGTTGCAACGTTCTCTGCAGATGAAGAATAAGAAACTGTGAGCTTATCTTCATCTATCTCATCAAACGGAATATCAAGAGCATCGAAAAGCTCGAAGCTAAGCTGTTTTTCGGTGTAAAGCGGCATCGGGTCGCCCTCTGCATCAATTCCGTCAATAGAAATCTTCGCCTTTGCAATAGCTCCCGGAAGTGCAGAGAGCTTAACTCCGTTGAGGTTAAGGGTCTGATACTTTCCGTCAGCGGCAGTCGCTGTCGGATTGAGCTCCTTTGAATGTGCATCGCAGAAGAAGATAACGAAATACTCACCTGCTCTGGGAGCTTCTACCTGAGCCACCTTCTGATAGCCCGATTTGGTTGTGTCGCCGCCATTAAAATATCCTGCAGGCTCTGAATTTTTGAGGATATTGCTTATTCCGCCAATGTCGGTTACTGTTCCGTCATCATATGCGAAATAAACAGCAGGGGCAACTCCACCCTTATCATTGGAGTTATCAACATAGAGGTTATACTTGCCTTTATTGGGAACTTTTACGCGAAGAGCAAGAACTGTACCTGTTGATGTGTTTCCATATTTACCTATCTCGTATGTAAGAAGAAGGTTATTTGTTCCCTTCATAATTCTTACACCGCCGGCGCTTCTCTCAAATGCCATATCCCACGGATCGGTTATATCAAAGTTCATAAGGCCGTATTCCGGAACTGTTTCGCCTGCAGAATTGAGATATGAGACAGCGTTTCTGTTCATAAGGCTCGTATTCATTAATATAGTTCCGCTACGGGTATAGGGCTCATTTGAATAAAGATTGCTGTCGCTTGTTGAAGGAAGCTTTGTGAGGCTCAGCGCATCCCATGTTGTGATATATTCGCGTATAACGCCAGCATTTCCTGCATCATAGGGAAGAACTTCAAGCTCTACGCTATCGGAAAACTCTGTTCCGTCAAGCGTTACTGTTATTGTTGCTTTTCCTTCAGCAACAGCTGTTACCGTTCCATCGGCAGAAACAGTTACAACTGACTCTGCACTGCTCTTGAATGTAATTCCATCGGCGACAACCTTATCTCCGCTTAATGAATATGTTGCTTTTGCGGTAATTGCCGCAGTTCCGCCCACCTCAACTGTTCTCGGAGCGATGGAAGCAGAAAAGCTCTGAAGCTCATCCTTCGGCACCATTGAGGGAGGCGTGAGTGTGAGCTTGCGGATCTGTCCGTCAATATAACTTTCTCTCACAAGCTCAGGGTTTGTTCCCGTTGCGTGGAAGAGAAGGAGATATTCGCCTGTTTCCGGAAGAGTTATTTCATTAAATGGTGTTGTCTTAACTCCTGCTTCCGCAGTGTACATATCTATTGTGCCGATTTTTCCTGCACCGTTCAAAGCAGTGATACGGTTTAACAGATTAACATCGTTTCCGTTTGAGTTGAACTGAGAATATGTATCCGTTGCTTCTTTTTTCACAATATATATATCTGCAATATATCCCGAAGGAAGTGTATTGTATTCAATAGAAG
>JAFQVE010000577.1 GCA_017408185.1 Oscillospiraceae bacterium
ACCTTCCAGTTATCATTGTACGGCCAGCTGGCCTCAGAGATTACAGCTATGGAGATAACATCATCCTTAGTAAGCGGGTCTGCCGTTGCAGTGCCGCCACCTGCGTTTTCACTTCCGCAAGCAGCAAGAGACATCACCATAACAGCCGCAAGCAGCATTGATAAAATTCTTCTTTTCATTCTCATTTCCTCCAGATAAGATACGGTAGTGTTTTCCGCTTAATCAAGCTCTGCATATTTTACGCAGATGTCATCACCGAAGCGGTAGATTATATATCCGCGTACAACGGTCTGTAAGCTTGCATCACCCGTGCTCTTCTTTGCAGTGAACTGACCGTGGCCTTCCTTAAGATCCTTAACGGTTGCCTTATAGTAGCAGGCGTTAACCGATTTCTTAGCGTCAGTTCCGAAAACAATTCCTGCCTCTAAAATTTCGCCTACGCCCTCGGTGTATTCAAGCATATATGCATCGTTTCCAAGCGCATCGATAACCACAAGCGGACTCTGCTCGCCCATCTGCGCTGTTGAATATGTTATCGTGGCGGGTGCAAATGCGTAGAAGCTGAAATTCTCTCCGTAGCCTACCATTTTGCTGTCTCTGAGCCACTGCCACGAATTTCTCTTGCCATTGACATTTACGTCTATAAGCTGACCGTATTTTGCACCCACAACGGTATCTGCACCGTCTATTGCAATATTACCGACCACTATTCCGTCGTCTTCATACTGAGCCACTGCTCTGACAACGCCGTTTATTTCAGCATCGTCTTCAACGCTCCAGCCAACAAAGGTGTAGCCTGTCATGCCCGGCGTGGGTGCCTTTGCCTTATAATCGGCAAATGTTACATCATCGCCGTCGTTTTCCACAAAGCCGAGGAAATCGTGGTTTCCGTCAAAGAATTCTACGCCTGTCTTTGAGGTATCGTCTGTCTTATCAAAGTTTGCATACACAACCTTGTTGGTATAGGCATTAAAGCTATATTCCGCGTCATAGTGTACCACGCGGCCGGCGCTGTCAGACCAATATGCGAACTTATATCCGTCATCCGGAACTGCCTTAAGAGCTATGGGGCTTCCAACCTCGGGGTTTTCGGGAATTCCCGCCGTTATCTGATCAGAGGTTATCGTTCCACCCTCGCCCAAAACATCGGCATAAACACTTACGCTTTCTACATCTCTGTATGCTGCGGCATCCGAGGCGTTGTTGAATTCAAGCTTAAAGGGCAGAAAATCTAAATACCCAGCCGTTGCTGATTCTTGTAAATGAGCGAATCTTATTGTTACATAGCCGTTGCTGTCGGGAGTAACCTTTACGGGAGCAAGCGAAGTTTCATTAACGTTTGCCTTTGATGAGACAGCAGATGATGAATCGAGATCATTAATTTCACCCACATATTTATCCTCAATATAAACGCGGACTCTTCCGCAATAGGGGTGCTTTCCTGTCGTTACATCAAGCTGCCATATACCTTCGGGAATTTTCGCCTTCATATAAAGGTTTTTAACGGAACTACCGTTTCTGACACTAAAACGGATTACGTTACCAAGCTTCGTCTCTCCGTCATAAATACTCCATTCCCCAAAGCTGCTGACGGTAGCACCTGAATCGCTATGAATTATAAGGTCGTCTCCGTCGTTGTACTTTATATAACCGCTAATCTTTGAAAAATACTTATTTTCTCCCGCTGCCGTCTGGTCAGCACAGGCTACCTTTTCAGCTGCCGCTGCGGATAAATCAAAGGTTACCTGCTCGGTTTCGACCTCTTCAATGATAATCTGATAGAGGAGTATGTCAACATTTTTTTCTGATGTTAATTCGATTGTGAGGTAACCGTTGGCATCCGGCTCTGTGTAAACTAAAGTATCGAAGGCCTTTGTTTCCAATGTAAATGGGTTAGCAGCTGATATGCTAATACCAGTTCTCGAAGTGGACAGAGCACCAAGAGAGGTTCCGTTAAATGATGATGTTAGTTTATTAGGATAATACGAATGTCCCCACACATAGGAAATCTTATATGTTGCTCTGCCCGCCTTGGGTGCCTTTGTTTTTATGGTCATTTCCGTGTTGTTGGTTGTATCGTTCAGTACAGAATTCAGCCTTATTCCGTTATATTCTTTTACCCCGTCCCCGTCAATATCCGTCACGTTAGCTGAGCCATCAAACCTTACCCTTATCGGATTTTCTACCGGGGCAAAATATGTATCGGTCTCATCGGCTATCCACGTATACTTGTAGTAATTCGAGCTTGTGTCAGGAAATACACAATGCTTAGCATCCTCTGCTACCTTGGTTCTTTGAATAGTTTCTTTATCAAAGGTTATTGTCTTTTTTGCAAGCGATGTCCCCGCAGCGAAGGTTGCCGGTATAAGGGACATAACGAGTGCAAGTGCGATGGTAAGTGATAATATTCTTTTCATACTTTTTTCCTCTTTTCTTAAAATTTTTGCACTTTTGATGTTCTCATTCTACAACATCACCCCGCAACTTGCAACCGTTTATGGGCATTTTGAACAATAATCTACATTAGTTCACAAAAAAAAACAAATACAAAAGAAAAAACTTGATGTATAATGGATACACCTTGATAAATCGCACAAACCGTCGGGGTATTTTATATTTTGAGAAAGGTATGATTTTGGATGAAAAAAATCGGAATTGTCAACATTGATACTTCACATCCGTTTTGCTTTGCGGAGCAGATGGAAGCTAATCCGGATATGGAAATGCAGTATTCAATGTTGTTTAACAACAGCTTCCGCGGTGATGATGAGGTAAATTGGTTTATACAAAAATACAATATGCAAAACCGCGCGCAAAGCCTTGACGAGCTTGCGGAAAGCACGGACGTCGGCTTTATTCAGTCCTGCAACTGGGATGACCACATAGCCGAGGCACTTCCTTTTATAGAGCGCGGGAAGCCCGTCTTTATCGACAAGCCGATGGTAGGAAGCGTGAAGGATGTTGCGAAAATCCGTGAGCTTGTTGCCGGGGGTGCCAAAATAATCGGTTCCTCCTCCGCCCGCTATGCAGAAGAGGTTCAGGAATTTCTTGCAAAGCCGGTTGAGGAACGCGGCGAGGTTATCACGGTACACTGCGAAGCCGGTGTGGACGAATTCAACTACGCAGTTCACGCGGGTGAAATTCTCTCGGAAATTGCCGGTGCAAAGGCAGTCTCCTGCCGTTTTATTGGAAGAGTAGAGCGCGCAGGCGGCGAGTGCGAGGTTTTTGCGGTGCGCTTTGAAAACGGCGTAATCGGTACATATTGCACCTACCTTCGCGGCGGCCGCCCGTTCAACGTTTCAATTATAACTACAAAGGGTTCCTTCCTTTTCAAGATTAACAACAGAAAAATCTACGAAGCGCTCCTTCGCCGCATCTCTTCTTATCTCAAAACCGGCGAGGCGGCAACAACTGATGTTGATATGATACTGAACGTGACGGAGTTTATGCTTTGCGGAAAGCGCAGCCGTGATTTTGAAAACGGCCGCGAGGTCATGGTTTCTGAGCTTTCAGAGGACGACTCCTTTGACGGCGGAGAGTTTCAGCGGGCTTACGGCAGCCGTGCAACGGTTACATACAAGGATTAAAAATTAAAAAGAAAAATCAAAACTAAATCAAACAAAAAGGGGTATATTATCAATGAAGATATCAATGTTTTTTCATCCGGACACAGTGAAGGGTATTTTCCCGCAAAAATACATCGACAGACTCAGCAAATCAGGCGATGTTTTCGTTTATGACCGCGAGAACTTCGACGACAAGGCACATATTCTTGATTTTCTTGCAAATTCTGATATTATAATTACATCGTGGGGCACTCCCCCGATTGATGAGGAAATCATTGCCGCCTGCCCCAACCTCAAGGGAGTATTTCACGCGGCGGGCACCGTCAAGCCCATTTTGTCGGATGCTCTTATGGCTCGCACCGATATCCGCCTTACGGCTGCCGCTGTCGCTATAGGCGAAGGTGTTGCCGAGTCGGCACTTGCCTTTGCAATTTCAGCCTGCAAGGGTGCCTTTACCCTTCCAAAATACACAAGAGACGGCTTGTGGAGCGGCCCTCACAAAAAGCAGCACGTAAAGGATTTTTATGACATCAATGTTGGTGTTATAAGCGCAGGCTTTGTTGGCCGCCATATGATAAAGCTTCTTAAGAATTATCACGTGAACACGCTTGTTTACGACCCCACCCTTACCCCCGAGCAGGCAGAGGAGCTTGGAGTAAGATTATGCGAGCTTCCGGAATTTTTGTCCGAATGTGACGTTATTTCCATTCATGCACCCAACATTCCGGCAACGCACCATCTTATAAACAAGGACAACATCGGGCTTCTCAAAGAAAACGTAACAATCGTAAACACCGCACGCGGAACTATTTTTGACGAGCCGTACCTCATTGAGCGATTGAAAGAAAAGAACGGTATGTTTGCCTGCATAGACATCACAGAGGTAGAGCCACCGGCAGAGGATAACGAGCTTCGCTTCCTTGAAAACGTAAACCTTACTCCGCATATTGCAGGAACGGTTTCTAACGGTCTTCCGCGCATTGCTCTTCACATCTGCGAAGAAACCGAGCGCTTTGTAGCGGGTGAAGGGATGAGAACCGAAATAAACAGAGAATCGCTCTCAAAAATGGCATAAGGAGTTTGTTGTTATGGAGAAAAGTGTGAAAATAGTTCCGGCGCAGGAGCAGCACATGGAAGAGGTTTGCGATATAACAATAAAGGCCTGGACTCCGATACGCGAGGTTGCACGCCGTGAGCTTGGCGATGAGCTTTTTGAAGCCTTTTTTGCAAACTGGCAGGAAGCAAAAAAAGCAGATGTTACCCTTTTAATGACCTCCGGACGCGGGTTTGTTGCAACACTTGATGACAAGGTTGTCGGATTTATAAGCTATCGCGTTATCAAGGACGGCAAAGTCGGCGTGATATGCGAAAATGCGGTTACTCCGGATTGCCGCGGCATGGGGATAGCTCCCAAAATGTATAACTTCGTAATTGAAAAAATGCGCGAGGAGGGCGTGCTTTACGCCAAGGTGCATACGGGTCTTGATGACGGTCATGCTCCCGCTCGCCGTGCTTATCAGAAGGCAGGCTTTGAAAAATCGCTCCCGAGCATCGATTACTTTATGAAGATATAGCGCCCCTATACAGAAAATGCGTTAAAATCCATAATATTTCAAAGGAAGAGGTGTTGTTTTATGTTTGACCTTATAAACAACTTGAAGCTGTATACCTTTGTGCGAACAGAATATATGCGCCGCGATGCATCTGATACCCCTCCCGTCTGTGATAATATAGATACGCATTATCATGATTTTTACCAGCTTGTATATATACGTCAAGGCACAGGATGGATTTTTGCAGAAGGCAAGTTTTTGGAGCCGTCTGCGGGAGATGTTCTTATAATTAATCGCAACACCCCGCACACTTTCGTTCCATCATCGGTCGGTCTGAAAACGCTTGAGCTTAAGTTTTCGTTTGAAGACACAGCTCCCGATTTCATCTTTGCAAAGCTTCCGTATTTATCTTGCAGGGATAATGACAACATCGTAAAGGATGCCCTCAGACGGATTGAAGCAGAGGTGAATAACAATCTGCCGTTAAATCGGGAGATTATCGCTCTTGAGGTTTTCAAAATTCTTCTGTTCTTACAGAGGGCGTGTCTGAACAACAACGACTATGACGACAAAAGTGAGAATGTCATTGATAATTTCTGCAAGGACGTATTTTTCAGTGATATATCCGACTTTATCGACAACAATCTTGAAGAAATCGACATAAAGCTTTTATCAAAGCATTTTCATATGGAGTATTCGTATCTGAGCCACTATTTCAGAAAAAAATACAATATGAAGCTCAGTAGCCTCATTTCATCAAAGAGACTTATCTGCGCAAAAAAGCTTTTGGTTGACAGCGAACTGACCATGACGGAGATTGCCGTAAAATGCGGATTTAAAACCATTCACAGGTTAGACTCGGTTTTCAAGCGTGAGCTTGGTATGTCCCCCACCAAATATCGCCAAAGGCACAAGCTTAAGTGCCATATCGACATAGATGCACCGGAGCTTATATCGTTTAACGGAGTCTCTCCGGTGATAAAAAAGCCTTGAATTTCCGGAGAGACTGCGTATGAAAAAAATAAAAATTGCACAGATAGGTACAAGTCGGAACAGCCACGGCGCTTCTATCTGGAACAGCCTTACAAAACAGAGCGATATATTTGAGCCGGCAGGCTATGCCTTGCCGGAGGGTGAGCGCAAAAAATTCCCGGAGCGTATTTCTGTTTTTGACGGATATCCGGAGTTGACGGTGCAAGAAATTTTAGATAATCCCGAAATCGAAGCCGTTGCCATAGAAACCGAGGAGGTGTATCTTACAAAATACGCTATTATGGCAGGAAAGGCAGGAAAGCATCTTCATATGGAAAAACCAGGGAGTGCCGATCCTTGTGCTTTCGAAAGCCTCATAGCCATATTAAAAGAAAAAAAGCTTGTTTTTTCTCTCGGATATATGTATAGGTTTAACCCGAAAATCAAAGAGGCCATTGAGAAGATAGCGCGTGGCGAGCTTGGTGAAATTTACTCAATAGAAGCACATATGAATTGCAAGCAAAGCGCTGAGCTTCGAAAGTGGCTGGAGAATTTCCCCGGTGGGATGATGTTCTTTTTGGGTTGCCATTTGGTTGATCTGATTTACCGGATTCAGGGCGAGCCCTCAGAGGTCATACCGCTCAACTGTGCAACACGCTTCGACGGTGTTTCCTCAAAGGATTACGGTATGGCGCTTTTTAAATACCCAAACGGCATTTCATTTGCAAAAAGCTGTGGAAGTGAATTCGGTGGTTTTTTGAGACGACAGCTTGTTATATGCGGAGAAAAAGGAACGCTTGAAATAAAGCCATTGGAAACGCTCTGTGACGAAGGTCAATTTACCGTTATGAACGAATCCTACAGCACAAACTGGCACGAGCCATGGACCGCAACAAAAACAGAGGCATATGACCGCTATGATGATATGCTTCGGAATTTTGCCGAAATGGTTCGCGGAAAAGAAAATCCTTACACGTATGATTATGAACTGAACCTGCACAGGCTTCTTCTTAAGGCCTGCGGGTATAATTTTCCAAAATAAGAAAGGCCGAAAAAAATGAAAAATGTGTTACTTATAGCCGGAGGCGGAACTTTAGGCACATATACTGCCAAAGAGCTTTTAAGACTTGGGCATAACGTCGATGTCATTTGTCTTGAAGACAAGGAAAACAGCCCAAAGCTTACATATCTTAAAGCCAACGCAACAGTTGATTATCTGCACAAGCTATTTGAGAAAAAGCATTACGACGGAATAATCAATTTCATTCACTACAAAGAGGTTTCGGACTATGAGCCTTATCACGAATTGCTCACTACAAGCTGTGAGCATCTGATATTTTTGTCTTCATACCGAATCTATGCAAAATCCAAACACCCGGTGACCGAAGAGTCCCCCATTCTGCTTGACGTAATAAAGGATAAGGATTTTTTAGAGAAAGAAAAATATTCTCTTTCAAAAGCAAGATGCGAAAGGTTTATAAGAAATTCATCCGCTCCCAAAAACTGGACCTTTGTCCGTCCTGTAATATCGTTCTCGGACAGAAGGCTGGATCTGATTATGCATACAGGTCATCAGGTTATAGATGCAGCAAAAAACGGAGAAACGCTTACTCTTCCGCTTGAAGCTAAAAACCTGACGGCGGGGCTTGATTGGTCCGGAAACACCGGAAAGCTCATTGCAAATCTTTTATTCAAAAAAGAGTGCATAGGCGAGGCTTATACAATTTCATCTGCTCCTAATATGACCTGGGGACAGATAGCCGATATTTATTCAAGACTTACAGGTGTGACCTTCAAGTGGGAGCCTGCGGATTATCCGCGTGAGCTGTGGCACTGGCACTTTGACAGAGCTTATGACAGAAAGGTGGATAACACAAAGGTTTTAAAAGCCACCGGTCTTAAATCTGAGGATTTTAAATCAATTGAGGACGGTATAAAGATCGAGCTTGAAAAACTGAACTTCAGCAAATAATATACCTTTTCAGCGGCATTACGGAGGGCAATATGCAATTTCATTCAAAGTGGATTACAACAAAAGACTTTATTGATTCGGAAAGAATCGATGTATACCGCAAGGAGCTTGATTTAAAGAAAGTGAAGGCTTCCGAAATCACCTTCAGTCACTCGTATTTCAGGAACACCTTCAACGCAAAAAGCTCTGAAAAGTACATTATCAACATTTCTGCAGATGATTATTACAAGCTGTATGTAAACGGGCGTTTTGTTTGTCAAGGACCTGCAAACAGCTACCACGATACATATTATTACAACTCCGTTGATATTACACCGTATATTGCAGACGGAGAAAACGCAATAGGCATTCACGTATATTATCACGGTCTTATAAACCGCCTCTGGAACAGCGGAGATAATCTGCAGGGTGTAATTGCGGATATTTTTTGCAACGGCAATTATTTCTTCGGAACAGATAAAACGTGGAAATATGATACCGCAAGAGAATATATACCCGGCAAAAGAGTTGGATACGATACGCAATTTATCGAAAACATAGACTTTAATATGTCACAACCCGGATGGAACACACCGGATTTTGACGACAGCAAATATGAGTATGCTTTCGAAAAAAACAACGATGAACATATCTTTTGTGAAAAAGCCGAGGTAGTAGACACCTATACGATAAAACCTAAAGCCGTCGAAAAGCTTGGAGCAGATCATTATTTTGTGGATTTCGGTAAGGAATACACAGGACAGTTCCACATGGTTTTTAACGGTGAAAAGAACCAGAAGGTACTTCTGCTTTTCGGAGAAGAGCTGCAATCCGATAACGTAAAACAGGTCAGATATGATATGCGTTGCAACTGTGAATACAAAGCAGAATGCACGCTTTCCGGAAAGCGTGACGAGCTGCTCTTCTTTGATTATATGGCATTCAGATACGCAGAAATCCTCACCGACAAGGACAACCTTGACGCAAAAAGCATTGATATGTTTGTCAGACATCACCGTTTTGACAAAAAGCTGTCATCCTTTAAAAGCAACAATGAGCTTTTAAATCGGATTTGGGATATCTGCACGCAGGCTCTTATGGTTTCCGTACAAGAAACATACGTTGACTGCCCCACCCGTGAAAAAGGACAATATCTCGGAGATTTTATTGTTACGGGTGTTGCGCATATGTATCTGACCGGTGACTCTGCAATGTACCGCAAAGCTCTTTTCGATTTTGCAAATTCATGCAGAATATGCCCCGGAATGATGGCGGTTGCCCCCGGTGCATGGATGCAGGAAATAGCAGATTATTCATTACTTTATCCCTATGCAGTGCTAAAATATTTCCAATACACAAACGATTGCAAGACAGCGGAGGAGCTTCTGCCTGTAATTGATAATCTGATGCTGTATTTTAAAGGCTATGCCCGAAAAGATGGTCTGCTTGAAGGTATTATGGATAA
>JAFQVE010000578.1 GCA_017408185.1 Oscillospiraceae bacterium
ATTAAAGCGGCGGGAGTTCGCGCACTCAAAACTGTAGCACAGACGGCTATTGCGACAATCGGAACGGCGGCGGTGCTTGATGAAGTGAACTGGATAGCAGTTGCGTCTGCATCCGCGCTTGCAGGTGTGCTTTCCTTGCTCACATCCGTTGCGGGGCTGCCGGAGGTTAAGGGGGAGTAAGCTATGAAGATGCTTTTAATCGCAGGACACGGAGCGGGAGACCCGGGCGTTGTTCGGTTCGGACATAACGAAGCGGATCTCACGCGGGAGTTTGCAAGCCTTCTTAAAACCGAGCTTTCCCCATACTGCGACGTTGACATTGCCGACACATCAAAGAACTGGTACAGGCATATTATAAAAAATTTCAACCGGTTCGACTTTAAGCCGTACAAATATGTGCTTGAGCTGCACTTCAACTCAAATTCGAAGGGTGAAACGGGGGACGGCAAGACAACAGGCACGGAGATTTACGTCACGAGAGACGAGGCAGGGGTATCCGCCGAGGAAAACATAGTTAAGGGTATAGCAAGCCTCGGGTTTAAAAATCGCGGTGTAAAGCGCAAGAATTACGACCTTATTTACTACATAAAGAAGCAGGGCGTATCTTCTGCGCTGTTGGAAGTGTGCTTTCTTGATGATAAGGACGACTTCATACTGTATCAGGAAAAGAAGAAAGAGATTGCGAGGAAGGTTGCAGAGGGAATTGCAAAGGGCTTTAAGCTTGAGAATTCTCTTGCCAACGACTGCAAGCTGCTTTGCGACAAAGGGATAATCAATTCTCCCGATTATTGGGCGAAGGGTAAAGGATATTCCGATGCGAACACGGTGGCACTGATACAGAAATTTGCAAACTACGTAAGGGGGAAATGATATGACACCCAATAAAGCAATAGAGAGAGTGAACAGCGTTTCTCCCGATGCGTACAGCGACGAGAGTAAGATGCAGTGGATAAGCGAGCTTGACGGAATGGTAAAGAGGCTTGTGCATCAGGAAACGGAGTTTCAGCCGTATAAGTTCCCCGAGGATATGAACAAGGAGCTTCTAATTCCCGCACCGTTTGACGGATTATACGAACTGTATATTATGTCAAAGGTTGATTTCCATAATCAGGAGTGGGGCAAATACAACAACTCTGCGACAACGTTTCATTCACTGTTTGACGACTACAAAAAGGCATATATCCGCGAGAATATGCCGAAGTCGGCAGGAAATATCAAGATATGAGGTGATTATATGCTTTTACCTTATCTTGCAGAGGCAGAGAGCGCATCGAAGAAATATACCGTTGCTTTTCGCGGGTTAAACTACGGCGAAGGGTATCAGGACGGGGAAATGGAAGAATGCACGAACCTTTCAACGGAGAGATACCCTTGCATCAGCCCGAGGGCCGAGAGGCGCGAGAGAGCGCAGTTTTCTGCACCGAGCAGCATGCACGCAAAAGACGGAATAATCGTCGTTGACGGCACTGCCGTTTACTACATGGATAAAGACGGGACGAAGGAAGTAGGCACTGTCACCGAAGGACACAAACAGATGGCGACGATAGGAAACTACGTCGTAATTTTTCCGGATAAGGCGTACTTCAACGTTTCCACAAAGACATTCGGAAGCCTTGAGGAAACATACACAGGTTCGGGGCTTGAGTTTACGCACAATACGATAACTACAACGGGGACGTTTAGTTTCAGAGACGGAGACGCGGTTACGATATCGGGATGCGCAACGGCGGAAAACAACAAGTCGATTATCATCCGAAGCCTGACGAGCAATACGCTTACATTCAAAGACAATTCCTTCACTGCAGCAACGGAAACGGGAGAGGTTACGATAAAGAGAAAGGTTCCTGACCTTGAGTTCATATGCGAAAGCAACTACAGATTGTGGGGAACGAAGGGAAACACGATATTCTCAAGTAAATTTTCCGATCCGTTCAACTTTGAAGTGTTCGACGGGCTTGCGGACGACAGCTACAACATAGACGTGGGAAGCGACGGAGCCTTCACGGGATGCATTCCGTATTCCTCGCACATATGCTTTTTCAAGGAAAACACCCTGCACAAATTATATGGCACGAAACCGAGCAACTTTCAGATTGTTACGGCGAATGTGTACGGCGTTCAGCAGGGATGTGAGCGAAGCATGTGCATCGTCAACGAACAGCTTTTGTATAAAGGCGTGGACGGGATATATTCCTACGCAGGCGGAGTTCCGGAGCTGATAAGCTCTAAGTTCGGGATGAAGAGATTTTCCGAAGCGGCGGCAACGTGCGACGGGGAGAGGTACTATATCTCGATGAAGAGCGGGGATGAGTGGAGCCTTTACGTGTATGACGTTCTCAAAAACATATGGATACGCGAGGACAACACACACGCTTGCGATATGGCGTTCTATGACGGGTATGTGCATATCCTTGACGCGAACGGAGTTTTGTACAAGGTGGACCGGAAGCTCGGACGCGAGGATGTCGAGTGGAGCGCAACGTTCTGTCCGTTTAATGAGACGGTGAATGAGAAGAAGGGATATTCCAAATTCCACTTACGCCTTGAAATGGGCGAAGGCTCACGGATAATGGTTGACGTTAAAACCGACAACGATACGCAGTGGAAAGAGGTTTACAAGACGCACAATGAAAAGGCGCGGACGATAAGCGTTCCGATAATTCCCACGAGATGCGACAACGTTTCAGTCAGACTCAGGGGAAAGGGAGAATGCACGGTAAAAACCTTCATCCGCGAATTTATAACAAGGAGTGACAAGTAATGCCTATTTTTACGCAACAGCTGCAGAAGGTTGATTACTCAAATCCGCATGAAGCGTTAAAGAAGATGTACAGTCACATAAAGTATATCCAAGAACAGCTTGAATACACCCTTATGAACCTCGACAGCCGGAATATAACGGAGATTGACACAGACAAGACCGTTATCACGGACTCTACAGGCGGTTCCTCGATAGGCTCATACATAACGCTTACGGGAGCGAAGGGAGAGAGCTTTAAGGTCGGCAAGAATGCAGACGGCGGGTTTGACTTCTCAATATCCGGAAAGAACGGTGTACAGACTTTATACCTCGACAGCTCAGGAAACTTAGTAATAACAAAGAACACCATCCTGACCGTAGACGGCGGGGAATGGTTATAGAAGGGAGAGGACTATTATGGGACTTAAAGCAGTATCGGTACCTGCAAAAAAGAAGACAAACACTTGGAGCAAGACAATGACGAACAGGGGAACAACTTATTCAAACGGTTCGTCAGGCGGAAGCTCATCCTCAGGAAGCTCGGGCGGGACAAGCTATACCGGAGTGCATCCGGATATCATAGCGAAAGCAACGGAAATTGCAAACCGACAGAATTCATCCTCAGGCGGTTCGTATTCGGGCGGCGGCTCGGGAACGGTATCGAATAACGGAACAACGGTTAAAGCAGACGCTTACGGTAAGGCCCCGGGCGGGCTTTCGGTCGGCACAGATGTAGTAACGAACGGCGGGACCTATCGTATAACGGGAGTGAACGCAGACGGAAGCTATAAGTCAACGAAGGTAAGCGACACAAATTCGTATAATTATTCAGGGGTATACAGCAATGCCGGCTCGGGGACAAGCACCTCTGTCGGCGGTCAGACGTGGCAGAATCAGACTGATTACGGAATACTGGGACAAGAACAGATGGCGGCGGGTGCAAACTGGCAGGACGTTCTTGCTACATACAACAGCCGTTACAATAAGGCGATGGGAACGCCCGAGCTTAATCAGTTTGCAAACGACGAGATACAAAGCGCAATGTGGGATTATATAACAAATGCCATAGAAGCAGAGAATACGCAGGAGCGAAATGAGTATATCGAGGACTGGAACGAGCTGTTCACCGAGGAAGCCCCGACGTATGAAAGCCAATACAACCCTGCGATTGACGAAATGCTGAATAAAATACTCAACCGTGATGATTTTTCGTACAACGCGGCGGACGACCCGTTGTATCAGCAGTATCAGGCAATGTACCGTCAGGAGGGAGACCGCGCAATGCAGGAGACGCTTGCAAATGCGGCAGCAAGCGCGGGTGGTATGAACTCCTACGCAATTACGGCGGCACAGCAGGCGGGAAACTACTACAACTCGCAGATGGCAAACAAGATACCGGAGCTGTATCAGCTTGCATATGAAATGTACCTTCAGGACAAAGCAAGCATGGTTGAGGATTTGGGAATCCTGCAGAACATGGACAACACGCAGTATAACCGCTACCGCGACACGATGAGCGATTATTACAACGACAAGAACTTTGCATACGGAATGTATCAGGACGCGGTAAATCAGGGCAATTATCAGCAGGAGTTTGACTACAACCGGCTTTTGAATGACCGGAACTGGAATTATCAGGTGGGACGTGACACCATTGCGGACAACCGATATGAAAACGAGTGGAATTACGGCGTACAGCAGGATGCACTTGAGAACAAGAGATATGAGGAAGAGCTTGCACTCAAAAACGAGGAAGCAGCGAGAGAGCAGGCGAAGGAGCAGGTTTACGCACTCCTTGACCTCGGACAGATGCCGGATGCTTCACTTCTGCAGGCGGCGGGAGTTGATACATCGTTTGCAACGGCGTATCTTGCGGGAGTAAAGAATCAGGCGAACAGTTCGAAAAAATCGAATACTTCGGGTTCCTCGGGCGATTCAGGTTCCTCACCACAGGGCACACCGGTGGTTGAGGATTACGGAACGGGGTATGACTCCATACTTCTCAATGCAAGGGAAATGAAAACGCGAGGATACAGCAAGGACAGAATCGTTGAATATCTCGACAAGCAAGGTGTAAAAGAACTCTCGGATTCAGGATACATAGAAATTCTTAAAAAACTGTTTCCGGATGAGAGATAAGGGCACTATGCTCGCTTTTCGGGAACATCCCGAAGCGCTCTTATTACTTTCTTGATTCGCCAAGAAAGTAATGCAAAGAACGCGAAAAAGGGGAGAACTCGCGCGCCCACTCCCGTGGCGCAAGGAAACCTCCCCTTTTAACCCCTCCGCGCGCATCGCCGGAAGGGCTGAATAATGAGAAAAGGGTGAAAGGAGATTTTTGCAGTGGCAAGATCTGATTATCTGTTAAAAGAACACAGAGCAAAGAATAACCGGAACGAAACGAAGAAAGCGGGGACGAGAAGATCTGATTATCTGCTCAAAAATCCGTTGTCTGAAGATGGACGCAAAGAAGCTCAGAAGGAACATCGAGCACTTGAGGGCGGACGCAAGGTTGATATTATTTCTGCGAAAGCACGCGAAGATGCGGTGCGGAAGCTTCGGAATGATTTTGCATTTGCAAAGGATTTTACGGAGAATTTCGGTGCAAGGGCGGCGGCACGTGATGATGCGAGATATTCAAACTATGATGCAGCCACAGCCGAACTGAATATTGATTCGGCAAAAGAAAAGGAACTTTCGCTGCAGAGAGAACTAAATAAAGCAAGAAGAAGCTCGGATATGAGCAAGCGGACGAGGCTTAACGAAGAGCTTGCCGAGGCGCGAAAGCTTACAGAACGCTTAGAACGTGAGCGGGAAGAATATTCCGATTATGAGCGCAGAAGTCTTATCAGACAAGGATACAGGGAGCCGACGTTTTCTGATTATTTGAGAGCTCCGATGAAGGGCTATGAACAGATGAAGCTCGGGACGGAGAAATTCAAGGAGATGTCAGGACTCGGAGGGAATGCAGAGGCTTACGAGGAAAAGCTTAACGGCGAAAAATACAGATATGTGCCGAGAAACGATTTTGAAGGCGCGGTTCTTGAGGGGCTTTCGCAGATAGGTACGATGGGTTATGTTACTCTTAATCCGAGGACACTTGCCGGAGCAACAGCTGCAGGCGGAGCTGCGGCGCTTGCCGGGCAGGCGGGGCCACAGGTGGTTGCACCCGAGGAAATTGTGACTGTTCCTGCGGCAGCTATTACCGGAGCAACGGCGGCGGGTGCGACTGTTATGTATGAAGCCGAGGCGGGACTTGCTTATGATGAGATGATAAAAAACGGCGTTTCTCCGAATACAGCAAGGAATATCGCGGTTGGAGTAGGAACTGTAAACGCACTCATTGAGTCGGCGCAGATAGATGAGCTCATAGACATAACGAAGGTTTTGTTAAGAAACAAAGGAACAAAAAGCTTCGGGTTAAAAATGGCAGAGACGTTGACAAAAGCGGGAGTGAGCATCACCGGCAACACGCTTGAAGAGGTTGCACAAGAGGGCTCTACAATAGCCGGTGCACAGATTGCGAATAAGGTTGATAAGGGCGAATGGGCGTATACCGGAGAGGAAGTTGCTGAAAGACTCGGAGACACAGCCAAAAGCGCGGCTATGTCATTCGGAATGCTTACAGCTCCGTCCGTTGCTGTGAACGTAGGAATGAATGCAATAGATGCGCGGAAAAATACCGTTGCGTCGGGAGCAGATTTGCGGTATAATGAAGGCAATGAAAGGGGTGTTGTAAATGGACGAGAAGATGAAACAGGAAATGGAACAGGAGATAGAAGAGTTCGCACAGTCGATTTATCAAAACTCGAACAGCCCGAAGCGCAATATGGAGGAAGCTCGCTTTCTCGCAAGGGCAATTATCGAACAACTGTACCTCGGATAACTGACATTTCCGACAAGAGGATAACGGAGACAGACATAGTTGAACCGGCAGAGGGAAGCGTTGGTCAATATGCAAAAATACAAGCTGACGAATACAACGTGCCATGCCATATTGTAAGCGACGAAGCTTTTGCAAGAGAGGGCATCGGATATGATGCCTATTCGCGCGGAGGACAAGTATATATCCGAGAAAGTGCGGATGACAGCAAGAGGGATGCGTACATCCCGCACGAAGTTTCGCACGTGATGAAGCAGACGGGATATGCGCCGTATATGGAATTTGTCGGTGATTTGCCTGAAAAGGTGAATATGTCCTCACAAAACACAAGCGAACTGATAGAGAAAGTAGCAAAGCACAGAAAGCTTGAAAACATAGAATTAACATCGTTGACGCAGGAACAGACTGTAGATTTCTGGGACGAGTTCAATGCTATGGTTTACGGGACGATACAAAAAGCAAAAGCACAAGGGAACAATTATGAATGGTACCTCGGAGAGGTTCTGCACGACCTTGACGGGTATGTTGCCGGGATGGACTCGTTACATAACGATTTCAAGGCGCACAATAAGAAGAACGCGCCTGCACCCGTTGTACGATCCGCACCGTTTAACGTTATGAGCAACGAGGCGGTTGATGCGAGAAGAACGAGAGAAGCGGGTATCCGCAGTTATTATGGCTTTGGCGAACACGGAGCAAGAACGTTTGCCGACGTAATGGATAGCATGCCTGTGGATTCCCTTGCCACAAGAGCGTTTTCTGCGGCATACGAAGCAGGGCGTACAAATCTTTCTCCGAAACTGGCAGAGCTTAAAACAGACGTTCAGATAAAAGCTTTTGAAGCGGGACTGAAGGATCATAACGCAGAAACCAAGAGCAAGGAAGAGAATGTGAAAAACGTTGTTTCCCACGGCGACAAGGCGGGATTTGACGGAAACGGCAAGCCTTCCGACGTGACAGAAACAGAGATAGAGATTGTCGATAAACTTTACAAGGCTATGGGAGTAAAGGGAAGCCTTGCTGACGGGCTGTTGGGAAATGCAGAGCTTAAAACAAACATAGGCATCTCACCCATCGCAAGAGATTTCCAAAGGGAAGCCGAGATTGACGGCGAAAAGCGCAAGGTATCAATCGTATATCACGCGGCACACGAAATTGCGATGCACAGGCTTATGGAGCTTGCACCGAAGGAAGGGCAGGCATTCATAAACGCTCTCTATCGGTATATGGGTGTGGACAACGTAAAGAGCCTTGCCGAAGCGAAGAGAGAGGCATATGCCGCGCAGGGCGTTGAGATATCTCTTTCCGAAGCTATGGAAGAGGTTGCGGCAAATCAGATTTTAGCTCTTTATAACTGGGATGAAGCAAAGTTTGCCGAGGCTGTGGATCGCATCGTAAACGGAAAGAACGAGCAGGCGAAGCAGGGTGCAAGCAAGTTTAAGCAGATTCTCGACTCCATTATTGCGAAGCTCAATTCCGTTCTTGAAAGTCTCGGTTTGAAGAAACGAGCGGAACTGAACGAGCTTGTGAAGCTACGCGACTTGTTTGAAACTGCATTTGCGGAGGCGGTTGCGAAGAACAAGGAGATTGCGGCACAGCAGACAACGGCGCAAAAAAACACCTCAGGAGAGGTGAAGCATTCAATACGGCATGGATTTGCTGCGGAAATTGATGCGTGGGACGGAAAAAGTAAAGTAACGTTCGATGTGGGAACTACTTCAAAGGCGCTGAAGAGTATAGGAATTAAAAATCGTCGAATCGTATGGCACGGCGGGAAAATATCCGAGATATTGAGAAAACACGAAAACATGAGTAAGGAGATAATAAAACAGGTTCCCGAAATGCTTGAGGAACCGATCGTCGTGTTGAAGTCGCAAAATTCGGATAGTCGAATAACTGTATTCGGAGAAGTGACAGATATAAAAGGAAACCCTGTTTTAGCCGTGCTTGAGCTTGAACCGACGGCAGGAAACGGTCGGCTTTTAAATTTAAATATAGTTGCCAGTGCGTATGGGAAAGACAGTAATCCTGCAGGGTTTATAAAAAATAGTGAGTTGTTATATCTCGATGCAAATAAAAATAGAACCAAAAGTTGGTTGCAGAGCGTCGGGCTCCAATTGCCCTCGGATACAACTACTTTAGGTTCTATAGGTACTATAACATATATTGATGGAAAAGTCAATATAAAAGGTGTACCATATGAACAGTATATGCAAGGCGTTGAGAATAATGCCGGCAAATCTTCCCAGAAGAGGAACGCCGACAGTAGAGGACACGAACTGACAGCGGAGCAAAAAAACACCGACCTTTCGGGCGGTGACGTAAAGTCTTCGCTGAAAAACAAGAACTTAACTATAAACAGTCGTATACCTTACACTTCTCTTGGTGGGTATATCGCGGTTGCGAAAGGTGACAGTGTTGCGCTTGAGAACCTTGAGTCAGCGGTGAAGACAGTCACGAGAGGGACATACACAAATGATGCAACGGGATATAGCGCAAAAATCACGAGTGATACGATAAGCAAAGCGATTAGACCGGCGCGGATAAACGGCACAGAGTTTACAGAAGAGCATATCCGAAATCTGAACGCAATGATAAAATTGCCCGAGCTGTTCAAGGCAGCTGTCTATGTAGACTCGAAACCGGAACAGAAACCGAAAAACCAAAACAAAGCTAATAAGGAATATCATCATTTTGTTGCGCCAGTTCTTATCGGCAACGACACCTATCGTGCGTTGATAACGGCTCGTGAAAAGATTAATTCCAACACACTGTATGTTCTTCAGGTTGAGGTTTTGCCCATGCAAAAAAGGCACACTCTCTCGACAGCACAGCAAAAAGCTGGTGGCTCTCGGTTGTTGAGTGTACCTTCTGACGTAAGTATACCAGATCTTGTCAACGGTGTCAAGATACATAATTACGACACAGGCATTACTGATATATATTCAGGCAAGGACATCAAGTTCTCTCTTAAAGGAACGAAAGCCACAACCTCAACCGAAGAGAAATTAAACGGAAGAGCTAAACATTCCATCAAAGACTCCGAGGGTCGCACACTTTCCGAAGGTCAGCAGGAATATTTCAAAGACTCAAAGGTCAGGGACGAGAACGGAAACCTCAAAGTGGTGTATCACGGAACATCCAAAGGTGGCTTTACTTGGTTTGACACATATGCATACTATTCCAAGTTCGGTTTGTTTGGAAACGGAGCATACTTCACCGAAAACAAAGGCATCGCTGAAGAATACACCAAGAAGGGAAGAGGGAATAATCCGCAAGTGTACTCGGTGTATTTGAACATTTCCAATCCCATTGATATGGATGAAAAAGCCGACATTGATGCATGGAACGAAGCAATCCGAAAGTCAGGAGAAGAGATTGAGTTGTTGCAGGGCGAAAAGACGAATGAACAAGCCTTCAAAAGCATAGTGGAAGACCTTGAATATCTTGAGGTGTATTCTTACGATGCGGCTGAAATTGTTCGGAACATCTTTGAGTCTATGGGGTATAACGGAATCACACATATGGGTGGCGGCAGAGTCAACACCAACGGGGAGAAACATCGGGTATGGATAGCTTTTGAACCTGAACAAATCAAGAATATAGACAACGCCAATCCTACGGCAGATCCCGACATCCGCTTCTCTCTCCGCAATCAGAACGAAGTGTCCTTGCAGACAATGACGAATGTGAGAAAAGCGATATCCGACAACGACGTTACTGCATTGGCTAAGTATGCCGAAAAGGGAGTAATAAGCACCGAATATTACAATCAGTTGGTTGAAAAGTACGGAGCTATTCCCAAAGGCGAAAATCCTCACAGAGACGTTGTAGTGCCGCAAAGAACGGAGAAAAACAAAAAGGTATCTCAGACTGTCCGAACAATTCTTGAGGCGAAGGCAACGCCTGACGAAGCTGTACCGACCATTGAAAAGATGGTCGAGGACGGTGTATTCTCTTATGATGTTTACACGGATAAAGAAGCAATCGCCGATGCAGAGAAAAAGCTCCGGGATGAAGGCTGGGCTGAAAGCTTCAGCAAATGGCTTAATGCGGTAAACAAAGGCAAGGTTACGAAGAAAACAACCGTTACGGGATGGGCGTTATACAACAATGCTGCAAACATAGCAGCGACTACCACATCGGAAACGGAGCGAAGAGAAGCAGTTCAGACTTCGCTTACGATTTTAGACGCTATGGTAAAGCATCAGCGGAGCGCGGCGCAAGCTCTGCAGGCGACACGAGTCCTTAAAAAGCTTTCACCGGAAACACAGCTATACGGGGTGCAGAAAAGCGTGCAGGCTCTGCAGAAGGAACTTGAGGAAAAATACGGAGACAAAGCACCTGACCTTAAAATTGACGAAGACCTTGCTGAACAGTTCCTCAATGCAAAAACAGAAGAGGAAAGAACGGCGGCAAAGACGGAAATCTACAAAGACATCGGAAAACAAATGCCTTCGCGGTTTGCCGACAAGTGGAATGCTTGGAGATACCTTGCAATGCTTGGCAATGTGAGAACACACGTCAGAAATGTTGGCGGCAACGCAGGCTTCGCTCCTGTTGTTGTTCTCGGGAAGGATCTGGCCGCCACGGCAATCGAGTCTGTGGTTTATCTCTTGTCAGGCAAAAAGACTGCAAGAAGCAAGGCTTTTGTGGGCGTAAGCAAGGCTGACAGAGCGCTCTTGGCAGCGGCGTGGGAAGATTATGCAAACGTTGCCGATGTGATTTCTAACGGTGGCAAGTACAGTGACTTCGCGATGGCGAATAAGGCGATTGAAGAAGGCAGGCAGATATTTAAGACTAAACCATTGGAGTGGGCGAGAAAAAAGAACAGCGAGCTTCTTGAAATGGAAGATGTGTGGTTTTCCAAACCTCACTATGCTTATGCTTTAGCTCAGTATTGCAAGGCGAACAAGATTACGGCAGAACAGCTGAAGCGTGGCAAGGCTTTAGGTGCGGCAAGGGAATACGCAATAAAGGAAGCGCAGAAAGCTACATATCGTGATACTAACATTTTTTCTCAATTGGTCAGTGAGCTTGGGCGAGTTGACAAGAACGAGGAAAATCTTGCAAAAAAGGCTTTAAGCACTGTTGCTGTGGGCATACTTCCGTTCCGCAAGACTCCCGCAAATATCTTGGTAAGAGGCGTTGAATACAGTCCGTTAGGTTTACTTAAGGGAATAACTTGGGATCTCTACCGAGTAAGCAAAGGGGAAATAACGTCAGCTGAAGCGATTGATAATATTTCTGCTGGATTAACCGGAACAGGACTCTTGCTTCTTGGGTTGCACTTTGCGAAACAGGGGCTTATCAGAGGGCGCGGCGAGGATGACGAAGAGAAAGAGTTCAAAGAGTTAATGGGGCATCAGGCGTATGCTCTTGAGCTTCCGAACGGCACATCGGTCACATTAGACTGGCTTGCACCTGAAGCTCTTCCGTTCTTCGTCGGCGTAAACATTTGGGAAGCGACAAAAGGTAAGAAGGAAGAGGTGAACGTCTCAACCATACTTCAGGTTGTAAGCGGCATAACCGAGCCGATGCTTGAAATGTCCTGCTTACAGAGCCTGAACGACGTATTTGAAAGCGTTGGGTACGCTTCATCAAATGATATGTCGGGATTAGTTTCTGCTCTGTCAAGCGCAGCAACGAGCTATCTTATGCAAGGTCTTCCGACCATTTTCGGTCAAGCGGAACGCACGGGCGAGGAAACCCGAATGACTACCTACACGGAGAAGAATGCTTTCCTCACAAGAGATATGCAATATACTCTCGGCAAAGCAAGCGCAAAGATTCCGTTTTGGGATTACCACCAAATTCCGTATATTGATGCGTGGGGAAGAAAGGAAGCCTCGGGAAATGCTCTCAAGAGAGGGCTGAACAACTTCCTTAACCCTGCATATACGTCTACCATCGAGACAAGCTCAATGGAAAAGGAACTGCTGAGACTCTACGAGAAAACGGGAGAAGGCGGAGTGTTCCCGGAGAGAGCGGACAAGTATTTCACGGTAGACGGAAAACGCAAGGACCTTACGGCGGAAGAATATGTGAAGTATGCGACTCTGAAGGGAACAAAGTCTTATGAGTTGGTTTCCGACTTGGTGAAGAGCAAGACGTACAAAAGCCTTTCGGATGAAGAAAAGGCGGAAGCTGTCCGCAAGGCATACGACTATGCAAACCAAAAAGCTAAGAAAGCCATAGCGAACTACAAGCCTGAAACTTGGGTTACACACGCGGATAAGTTTGGGGACAATGTCAGCAACTTCATCTCGTTCAGAACCGAGGTGGGAAGTAAACGAGATGATAACGGCGGTAAGATTTCCAAGCAAGAGGTCGTAGACATCGCTCTTGGTATGGCACAAAGCGACTCCGAGCTTTGGAATATGTATTTGTCTGAGTACAACTCCAAAGCAGATGTTCATCTGCACGAGTTTGGCATTGAAGGTGAGGATTATATGACCGTCATCAAAAAACTCGATGTGGTTGATCAACCGAACAAAAGCGGAAAGCTCGGTACATACACCAATGATGAAATCGCGGCGGCTATCTCAATGGTAAGAGGATTGGATAGCAACGAAAGAGCGGAACTTTGGCAGTCGATGACCGGCTCAACATCAACAAAAAATAATCCGTGGCGATAAAAAAAGAGAAGGACGAGCGGGAACGCTCGTCCTTTGTTCTACGTATGCTTCATTCTCGATCTGCAAACACAAGTGTCATTATCTCCGTGTTCAACATCGTACCATAGAATATAAAAAGTTGAATCAATGATATATCCATAGAGTCTGTGTGTCCCCGATATTCGGAGAGAGTATACTGAACCTGACTCTACACGAAGCTCAAACAACCGTTTCCGTGCTCGAGCTGTTAATTCGTCCTCTTCAATGGAATGATTTTGTTTTTGGCTCACGACAAAAATATCTGCCCACGTTCTGGTTTCCATGCTTTTTAGGTACGGGAGAATTTCTGTCCATATCGCACGTCCTACGCGCTCTTCAGCAAGAGCCCATACTTCGGTATCGCACGAATTAAAACACCACGATGGCTTCTTGTCATAAAAACTGTCAGGGTTTTCTTTCCTGTACACACTTCGCGATGTTGGTAGCGCAACAGTTTTAGGAACTTTCTTCTTTTTAGAGGCTGCCATAGTAAATTGCCATGCTTTCCTTTGTGATAACCCTGTCACTGCCCATTCCGTCAGGAAGCCCTTCTCTTGTTTCTTTCCACGGGTCTTCCATATGGGTAAGGCGACTAAGCCACTGAGCATCGTGCGCTCCGTAATATTCCAAAACCGAGTCTATTGTGTTTTTCTGTTCATCCGTAAGATTTCTGACGTTACCCGGTTCATCATCGGAAGAAACAGAGAATTTCCCTTGTGTATTGGCAAACAACTCCTTGCACACCGGTCCATTTGCCCACGCGCGAAATTCCTCGTCAAATAATGGCTCGTCATCCCACACCAGCGCCCACGCTTGGCTATAGTAGCACAGCTTTTGAAGCTTCATGGTAGACATTTCCCCTTGTTTTTCAAGTATATACTTTGCAACATCAAACACATTTGCCATTGTTCTCTCTCCTTTCGATAATATTTAATCTTTCTTCTTGCACCTTTATTATACACTATTTTCTTTTTTTGTCAACCCGCAAGATAAGGTAGAGCGGAATGAGGTTCGCTTTATTTTGTAAGAAGGGAGATTAGGTTTTACAGAAGATTTTAACAACATAACAATAGGCTATTAGAATAAAAAGATCCTTAAAAGTTATGCCTGACCAGTCCATTACTATTTTTGTGATAAAAAGGTATTTCGATAAAAAAAAGAGCCTCGTTCATAACGAACGGGGCTTCTTTTGACGTTTATTTGTGTGTATTAAATACAGGCGAAATCTACACATTTAATACACACTGCTTTTGAAAAACCTTGTATTTGCAAGGGTTTGCGGGTTCGCGATATTAGACTTCGTTTAATTTCGCTTTTTTTCGCAGTTTATTGCGCTCGCGGAGCGAAAGAAAGAAGCGGGAAAGAAGCGATGCACACTCCTCTTCAAGCACGCCGCCGCAAAGAGCCGGTTTGTGGTTATACGGCAAATCAAACAGATTTACCACCGAGCCGCAG
>JAFQVE010000068.1 GCA_017408185.1 Oscillospiraceae bacterium
CTTTACAAACTTCGGATTATCGAACAAATTATATTTTTTATACTGTTCTTTTCCGGGCTGCTTCGTATATTTTTCAAGTTTTTCCGACATATCAAGCAGATATTGCACCCAGAATTTATTATACTGTGTTGAATTTTCATTACCGTTACCGTCACGGTCAACTGCTGTAAGCAAATGATTGATTGTGAATGCACCTGTATTGTTCGGTTCAGGGTTTCCAACAGTTGCGCTGTTGTACACCTTACCTGTGCCGTAGCGCATAGCCCAGTCTATCATCTCACCCGTTTCCGGTTCTCGATCGAGCACAATAGCCGCTGTTACAACCGCTGCCTGATGCAGACCAAAGTTACCAATTATTCTACCGTGTTTAACTCCATCGAATATTTCAAGGAGAATGTTATCTTCAACATTTCTGCGAAGAGCACCCGGGCTGTCCTTAAGATTTACCGGGATAAGGTTTCCACTCTCATCACGCTTCCACGAGCCATCCTCGTTCATTTCATATTGAGGAGCTGTTTCGGAAAGATATTCAACGACATACGGGTCGTTATACATTGGCAGAAATGCATCGTAGGCTTCGGCAAGCTCGACTGCAAGATATGTAGCGTCAACCGGGTCACACACTGTTCCGAGGTAAGAGTCAGTTCTGAATGTTCTCCATTTTCCCCACTCAAAATATGGATAAAGATCCGCCCATTTATCAAGAAGGATTGCACCCGCTCTTCCGTATTTTGCATCTCCCGTATAAAGGAATGCATCGCGCAAGTTTTTAAGCGCACTTTTCATAACCGCGCTGTTAGTTCCTTTTGCCTGCCAGATGCCTTCAAAAGCAAAGTTAGCTGCATATGTATACAAAACAGGGCCGGTTCTGCTTCCATCCTTATACCACGCGTATCCTCCTTTATCGATATATCGATAATCATAACCCTGTACGCCCTTTTCATCCGCTGTTTCTTTTGAGATATACGGCTGACGGTAACCAAAGCCGTCATCTACTGCCCAGCCGCTAACGCCAAGCTTTTCGTCCATTTCCTCGTAGAGGTCGTTATTGAGATATCCGCCCTCTACGCCGTAGCCGTAGAATGCGTACCATTCTGCATTTCGCGGGTCATTTTCATTCCACGCGATGCTGCCGGGTTCGGGAGCCGAATCGATTGGACGAGAGCAATCGCATTCTCCGCCTGCTTTAACGCTTTCGCACACAAACATTTCGTGGTGCTTCTGAAGCGCCAGCTCATAGCTCCAGAGATTTTTACTTTCCGTGAGACCAAGCTCCCAAAATTTATCAAACTTATTCGACGGGAACAAGCGCTTACATTCAGGACACTGTATCTTCCATTCATAACTGAGGGCCTGTGATAAAAATCCGTATTTACTATACTCAAGAGTAAGATCTTCTCCGCAATAACGGCAAGTGTTGTTAAGCGGGTCGTAGCGCTGTCCCGGGAAATAGAAGCGCGGAAGTCCTTCAGGAGCCGCCATATTATAGATTTTTTCAAAATTAGTAACGTAGGTATCGGCCTTTGCTACTGCGTTATCGCGCAGCTTCTTTGCCCACGAATATTTCTTTATGTTTGCCTTTGCGTTCTCGCGATCGGAAACCGTGAAAATCTGCGGGTTAATACTTGCATCCCACGCAACGGTAATCTCAACCGAAGAAACCGAAACCTCGCCGATATCCTTCCACTCCGGATTTATCACAGGGGTAATAACCGCTTTACCGAGATTTGTTCCGTAAACCGTTCCGTTTTCGGATATGTCAACAATCTCCCGCATCGCTTCATCAGCAACGTTCCATGTGATATATTCATACGGAACCTTAACTACATTTCCGCTGTTCATAGTAACAGACAGCTCTATATTTGTTCTGCCGTAAATATAAATCGAGTCTGCATATGAAGCCGCCACACCGCAGGATAAATCCACACCCGAAGCGTCCTCAACCGTTACCGCAAGAGTTGCCGCAAAGCGCTTACCGCCGTATGTGATAACAGCGGTTATCTCCGCCTTGCCATCGCTTACGCCGACAATTTCGCCCGCATTGGAAACGCTTGCAACCGTCTCATCGCTTGATGACCACGTTATCTTCTGTATATCTTCACTTTCATATGCAATTTCGGCATTGTTCTTATCATAAAGCTTTACAACCGGAGTTACAGGTGCTCCACCAAGTGTTATAACGGATGTATCAACAACAAGCCCTGCGCTTTTGACCGTATCAGCCGACACATCAGGCTCAACAATATTAACCGTTACCGTATCGCTTTCAAAGGTCTTCCCGCGGGCGGAAACTATGGCTTTCACCGTTGCAGTGCCTACTGCCTCTGCCGTAAGCACACATCCGTCTGCAGATATCGAAACTGCATTATTTTCATTTGAAACAATCTCGAAGCTTTTAACAGCTCCACCGGAAATAACTTTACGGTCTTTCTGCTCAAGCCTTATATCAAAGGTTAAATCTTCTCCGATTTCATACGAAGCCGTCGGATAAATATATGCGTTAGTCACCCTTGCATCTTCGCTTACGGTTATTATATTCTCAAATGCATATACACTTCCACCGAAAATAATATAGCTTTTTACAGTTGCCGTGCCTTCAGAAAGGGCTGTAAACTCATCGCCGGCAGCCGACTGTAAAAGCACAGCCTCTCCATCCTCCAAAAGCATATGGTAAACATAAGCATCAGA
>JAFQVE010000069.1 GCA_017408185.1 Oscillospiraceae bacterium
AATTGTTAAATCAGTCCATAATTCTTCTGCCTTCAATGGCGCGGGTAAGCGTCATTTCATCGGCAAATTCAAGATGCACGCCAACGGGGATTCCGTAAGCCAAACGTGTTGTGCTTATTCCAAACGGCTTTAAAAGGCGGGAAATATACATTGCTGTTGCCTCGCCCTCGGTATCGGGGTTTGTTGCCATAATAACTTCCTTTATCTCACCCTTTGCGACGCGGGTGAGCAGCTCTTTGATGCGCACATCATCCGGACCTATTCCGTTCATCGGAGAAATACAACCGTGAAGCACATGGTAAAGCCCGTTATATTCGCGGGTTTTTTCAATCGCCGCAACATCCTTCGGGTCACTTACCACACAGACCGTGGTCTTATCGCGTGCATTATCGGCACAGATTGAACACAATTCCGTATCAGTAAGGTTCTGACATTCACTGCAGAACTTTACTAATTTTTTTGCATTTATAACAGCGTTGGCAAAGCCCTCCGCCTCAGCCTCGGGAAGCGAAAGGATAAAGAACGCAAGCCGCTGTGCCGTCTTTCTTCCGACGCCGGGCAGCTTCTGGAACTGCTCTATCAAATTTTCAACCGGTGCCGTAAAAAAACGCATCATCCCTGCCTCCGTTATGATTAAAACATTCCCGGAATATTCATTCCGCCGGTAATCTTTTTCATTTCCGCGCCTGCTGCGGATTCTGCCTGATTCATTGCTTCACCGATTGCCGCAACGATAAGGTCTTCAAGCATCTCAACATCATCAGGGTCAACAGCCTCAGGTGCAA
Source organism: Oscillospiraceae bacterium (assembly GCA_017408185.1). The sequence goes on from JAFQVE010000069.1 coordinate 786, forward strand.
TTTTAATCGCTGTAACGCGGTTCTTACCGCTGACGGTAGCCTCAACAGCCCCGCCGCCTGCGCTTGCAGTGTACGTCTTTTCCTCAAGCTCCTGCTGCATACGCATCATATCCTGCTGCATTTTCTGAGCCTGCTTCATCATATTGTTCATATTCATTCCACCGGGAAATCCTCCGCCCGGAAAACCGCCTCTTGCCATTGTAATAACACTCCTTATTGTATCGTTATATCCATATCGTCATCAAGTCCTGCAAGCAGCTCATCAAGCCCGCTCGTTTCGACCTTAGGTACTTCAACTTTTTTCCCCGCAGTGACCGTTATTCCCGGAGCTACCGAGCTTGCCGCACTTCTTAGTATATCTAAATTTTCCGCTCTTGTCAACATTTGAAGCACAAAAGGATTGTCGCTTGAAAGAGAAAGCGTGCTTTCCGAAAGAGATGCCGCAACACCTCCGAACAACGGGGCAACGCCGGGAGAAAGCTTACCCTTTGCTGCAGAAAGAATGCTGCTCCAAAGAGCTTTTGCATCGCCGCTTGCCGGGGACGTTGCACTTTTCTGTACCGTTGGCGTTTTCTCATTCTCAGAAAGCGCAACCTCAGGCTTTTTATCTTCAGCGCGAACCGGTGCCGGCTCTTCGCGTTTTTGCTGCGGTGAAACCTTTGCCGTTTCTGAGACCTCAGGTCGCGGCGCAGTATCTCTTGCCGGAACAGCCGCAAAGCTTCCGTTCTTTATCTTGTTTTCAAGCTCATTAACGCGCGAAATCACAGAATCAATGTCCGCAGAATCCGCACCCTCGCAAAGGCGCACACAACACAGCTCTGCATCTATGCGCTTATTCGAGCTTGATGCAATCGCACCCGTTGCCTCCTGCAGTGCTTCAACTGCACGGCAAAGGCGAAGGGTATCGAACTTATCAGAAAGAGAACGAAGCTCCCCATCCGTATATCGTGCGCTTAAGCGCGGAAGCTTTTCTTCTCCTGCGGTTTTGAGTATAAGAACATCTCGGAAAACCTCAGCAAGCTCAGTAAGCACAGAGCTTAAGTTTTTACCGCTTGTATAAATATCGTTTAAGAAGGTAAGCGACGCACCGACATCGCGGTCGGCAATGGCATTCGCCATATCAAAAGTCTGTTTCTTGCCCGCAAGACCGACGACATTTTCAACTGTTTCCGCATCGACATTCCCTTCGCCGACCGAAATACACTGATCGAGAAGCGACAACGCATCACGCATCGCACCGTCGGAAAGATTCGCTATGTAGCCGGCAGCATCGTCCGAAAGCGTCGCACCTTCACTGCGCGTTATAAACTGCAGGCGATCTGCGATTACACTTTGCGGAATACGCTTAAAAATAAAACGCTGACACCGCGAGGATATCGTTGCAGGAACCTTATGCAGCTCCGTTGTTGCAAGAATAAAAACAACGTGTGACGGCGGTTCCTCCATTATCTTGAGAAGTGCATTAAATGCATTCGGTGAAAACATATGAACTTCGTCGACGATATAAACACGTTTTTTCGCATTTGCCGGAGAATATATCGCCTCTTCACGAAGATCACGAACGTAGTCTACTCCGTTGTTGGACGCTGCGTCAATCTCCACAACATCAAGGATTTCTCCGCTCATAATTCCCTTGCAGGAAGAGCACTCATTGCACGGATTTCCGTGAAAGGGATTTTCACAGTTTATGGCTTTTGCAAGAATTTTTGCACAGGTCGTCTTTCCCGTTCCGCGAGAGCCCGAGAACAAATATGCGTGTGAAGTTTTTCCTGTCTCCACCTGCTTTGTCAGTGTGTCAGTTATAGCCGACTGACCGACAACATCGGCAAAGGACTGAGGCCGCCACTTGCGGTACAGCGCCTGATGCATAAACCTACCTCTGCTTTTTTAATCATAATTTTGACCCATCGCACGACCGCACACCCGAACTTCGACAACAAGCACATGCGCGGAATTTATACAAACGACTCAAAGCCGGCACACCCGCGGCACACGAAGTAAACCGCTTAATGCTGCTCGGTTCCCCGCCTGACATGGTTCACAGCCCTACGCTGCGCGGGACCGACCTCTCAACACCGTTTGTATAACCCTGCCGCACGCACCTGCGCCTCGGAACGGGAATTCGCCCCTGCTGTAGCGGATTGCAGGTACAGGGCACCGCTAACTCCCCGGTTAGTGCGGTCTTGCGACGGGTCAAAACTGTTTTTCCTATAATTTTCTAATAACCTTATAACAACTTTATTCCGTGTTCCTTGCAGATTTCTTTATCTGCCTTCGGCCAGACGGAAGACTGAACCTCTCCTATATGCGCACAGTCAAGCATAAACATACACAAGCGTGACTGACCTATTCCTCCGCCGATTGTGTATGGAAGTTCGCCATTCATCAATGCTTTCTGGAACGGAAGCTCAAGTCTGTCCTCGCACCCTTCGGCACGGAGCTGACGAAGAAGCGCATCCTCATCAACGCGGATTCCCATTGACGATATCTCAAACGGGCAGTCAAGAAGCGGATAATACAAAACAATATCTCCGTTTAATGTCCAGTCATCATAATCCGGTGCACGTCCGTCGTGCTTGCCGCCGGATTTTAACCTGTCACCTATCTGCGCTATAAATACAGCGCCGTACTTTTTTGATATTTCTTTTTCTCGTTCTTTGCCTGTGAGATCCGGATACATTTCTTCAAGCTCATATGTTGTGACAAATGCAATCTCATCCGGAAGCTTGCGCTGCGTTCCGAACTTCTCGGAGACCTCGCGCTCTGCATCGCGGACTACCTCATATATTTTACGCACAATCTCATATAAAAATTCAGTTTTTCTGCTGGACTTATCAATAACGAGCTCCCAGTCCCACTGGTCAACATAGATTGAGTGGAGATTATCAGTCATTTCATCACGGCGGATAGCATTCATATCCGTGTATAATCCTTCACCGATACCGAAGCCGTAATCGCGCAGAGCCATTCTCTTCCACTTTGCAAGAGAGTGGACAATTTCATACACACTTCCCGGCTGTTCAAGAAGGTCAAACGCAACAGGACGCTCAATGCCGTTTAAATTGTCGTTAAGTCCGGTGCCGCTTTTTACAAAAAGCGGTGCGCTGACACGCTCGAGATTAAGTGCCTTTGCAAGGCGGTTCTCGAACATATCCTTTATCATCTTGACACCGCGCTCAGTGTCGCGGATAGACATTTTTCTGTTATAGCCCGAAGGCAAAATAAGACGTTCCTTCATTTACGCATACCTCTTAGTATTTGATGAGATATCTGTTTACCTCCCACTCATGCACGGTGGAGGTGTATTCTTTCCATTCGCGGCGCTTTGCTTCGATATACTTTGACGCAATATGGCTTCCTATGGTGTTCATGAGAAGCTCATCGCACTCAAGCTCGTCAACAGCTTCCGAAAGATTTGCGGGAAGTGCCTGGATGTTGTTCTCACGCAATTCTTTTTTTGACATCTCGAATATATTGGACTCGACAGACGGCGGCGGAGTGAGCCCTCGCTTTATTCCGTCAAGGCCCGCCGCAAGCACTGCCGCAAACGCGAGATACGGGTTTGCCGCAGGGTCGGGGTTTCTTATCTCGATGCGTGCGCCCTCACCCGTTGCGCTCGGCACACGGATAAGCGGACTTCTGTTTTTTGCAGACCACGCGATATAAAGAGGAGCTTCATATCCGGGCACAAGGCGCTTATACGAATTTACAATTGGATTTGTGAGCGCACACATTCCGCGCGCATGCTCGATAACACCGGCAATAAAGCAATATGCCTCACGGCTGAGTCCCAGCTTATCGCCCGGAGCGTAGAAAATGTTCTTTCCTTCCTTTGAAAGGGAGATATTTATGTGCATACCGGAGCCTGCAATTCCGAAAATCGGTTTAGGCATAAAGGTTGCATGCAGCCCGTTTTTATGGGCGATAGTTTTTACAAGGAGCTTGAAAGTTATAATGTTATCCGCCGTTGTAAGCGCTTCGCCGTACTTAAAGTCAATTTCGTGCTGGCTGTCTGCGTTTTCGTGGTGAGACGCCTCAATCTCAAAGCCCATTTCCTCGAGATATTTACACATCTCACGACGTACATTTTCGTCCGTATCAACAGGACCGAGGTCAAAATACCCCGCACGGTCATTTCTTATTGCGGTCGGATTTCCGTTTTCATCAGTTTTAAAGAGGAAAAACTCCGCCTCAGGGCCGATATTTACGGTATATCCCATATCTGCGGCTTCGGAAAGCACCTTTTTAAGCACGCAGCGCGGATCACCCATAAACGGATTGCCGTTTGTGTCATAAACATCGCAGATAAGGCGGGCAACCTTGCCGCCGTCCTTAATCCACGGCAAAATAACAAAGGAATTGAGATCCGGACGCAAGTACATATCAGACTCTTCAACGCGCACAAAGCCTTCAATTGATGAGCCGTCAAACATACACTTATTATCAAGCGCACGGGCAAGCTGTCGCTCGGTAATTGAAATATTTTTCATTGTTCCGAAAATATCTGTAAACTGCAAGCGAATAAACTTTACGTCCTGCTCTTTTACTATTCTTTCAATATCCTCACGTGTGTAACCCATAACCTGCCTCCGTTTTTTCTTGAATATTTATCTATTTTACCACATATCACCGTCGTTTTCAAGTATTTTTAACCGAGATTTTGAAAACATTTGGTAAAACCAAATCACACTACCTTATGTTATTGTACGCATTCATAATTGTAATTACCGCCTGTTCGCGAGTAATATTATTCAAAGGCGAAAACGTTCCGTTCGCATTGCCGTTCATAATCCCTAAGGCTGTTACATAATCAACACCGGGCTTTGCATATGCAGAAATCTGTGCGGCATCTGCAAACGTCCTTACGTTTCCTGAAGTATCGGCCTCAAGGAAGCTTGCGAGACGCTGGAGCATTATCGCCGCATCCTGACGCTTTATCGCATCCTTCGGGCGGAAGGTTCCGTCCGGATATCCGTTTATAATGCCGAGTGCGGCAATGTATGGAACGTAATAGTCATTGCTGTCTGAAAACGGTTTTGAAGCAACCGCTATCTCGCGTTTTGTACACGTATATTCGACCGACATATCTGTTTTCACGCGGATGAAGTTTGCAATCAGGTCACAAAACTCTTTTCGCGTGATATTACGCTTGTAATTGCTGTCGATATGCTCAGGCAGTATTTTCAGATTGCGTGCCAAGTCAACACTCTCTTTTGCCCACGAAGAAGGTCCGTTTGCCTCTGCGGAAACAGAGGTATCCGGCTTTACCACCGCGGCAGTTTCATCAACTACCGCAAGCATAGTCGCAAGCTTTCTTCCTGCCGGAGTGACAAATCCGCCGTTTATGTACATTGCGCTTGATGCACCGCCGTCCATAAACACCGCATCGCGTGCGCCGAGGGAAATGAGCGTATTTGCTATCGCGCGGAAGGAGCTTTTAACCGTACCGAGCATCAGTCTTCCGTCATTTAAAACTGCAACAAACGTGCGCTGTCCGGAAACATCAGGTTTCTGATCTGCCGCAGTTGGATTAATTGCATTATCAACCGCAGACACTCCGTTTTTGACGAGTATTCCGCCCGCTCCCATAACTGTGCGCATATTGTTCCACGCCGCTTTCTTTGAGCTGTCGTTCG
>JAFQVE010000579.1 GCA_017408185.1 Oscillospiraceae bacterium
CTATCGCGGCTTCCGATTGGGACAGCACTCTTACAACCACGAATATGCAGAGCACCATTGTTCCGCTTATCGGCTACGGCGACCACGGATATAAATATTGGAATGCAGATAATGCATCTGTCGAAAATATTGAGGATAATGTGCGCACTCTTCAGTATTATGGAGGTGGCTTGAGGGTTTGGAGCTTCGGAAATGAAACAGGCGAGGAGTTTACCAATCCCAATGGAGCAAAGCTTGCTATCGCTCTTGAAACACCCCCAAAGGGCTTCTATGAAATCAAGCACACGAGCGGCTCTTCCGACGGTCAGATCAAAAAACTTGATATACATATGACAGAAATCTCCTCAGCAGATGAGGCGGCAGAGACAAGAATACCGGTTGAAAGCTTCCTCACATCCGAAAATCTTGTGAAAACCGGATCATCAAGCAACACGGGAGCTCATAGTTACAACAAAATCATTGCTCCGAGCGGAGAAAACAACCTTATCTGGGCAGTCTCGGTTGACCCGGAATCCAAGTTCTCCATATCAAAGCTTCAGCTTACAACACTCGACGTTTCCTCAATAACTCTTGAAGCAGATGCTTCTGCAATTGAGCTTACGGAGACAACAACTGTCAACGCAAAGGCAAACGATAAGAAAATCGCACACAGCTTCGTAACCTACGAAAGCCTTAATCCGACTGTTGCAAAGGTCGCAGAGGACGGAACGGTGACGGCGCTTGCGGCAGGCGAAGCAACGATAAAGGCAACGGCAGGCGGACTTTCCGCAACAACAACGATCACAGTCAAGCCGGAAGCTGCAGGCGAGGCGCTTTCCGGTACAGTAACGCTTGGCATCTTCACAAACTACACAGAGGCTGCAGCCGGAGTTGATGCAGGTGATTACAGTGTCAACTATGTAGACGGAACAACCATCAATATCGACACAACAGTCACTGCAGAGGCAAATGACATCGAGGGCTATCGCTTCGCATACTGGAAGGACGGCAGCCGTTTCCTCTCAGCAGACAATAAAATCACAGTAACCATCGCTCGCAACACATCACTTACAGCGGTTTATGATGTCGTTTCCGAAAGCGCGGCCACAAAGACTGTTGAGTTCTGGAACGCTGACAAGTCGTTTATTTCATCCGTCACCACAGAGGAAGATACAGTTGCTGCTCTGCCGGAGAATCCGGAAATGACGGGTATGCGCTTCATCGGCTGGTATCTTGACGATGAAACACCGTTTACGCCGGAAACTGTTATCAAAAACGGCTACACACGTGTTGCTGCAAAGTATGAGACGCTTGATACGGAATATACCGTCAAGGTAAACGGCGAAGAGAACAAGGGTACATATAATTCTCCCGTTTCCGTCAGCGCACCGGAAGCATTCACGTATTGGAAGCTCGGAGAAGAGAAGCTCAGCTTCAGACGTGCATTTGAGTTCTTTAACTATGGAAACGCAGAGCTTATATCCGTCGTTGACGAAGAGGCAAAGGCGATTCCGACGGTCGTTATCGACAAGAATCTCGGCGCGGCATTCATCACATATGATACGCCGGCAGGCTATGAGAGAATAGAGGCGGGTATCATCTTCGGAAACAGCGCGGCTATCGATGTCAACAGCGCATATTCAAAGGCAAGTGCAAAGAATACAGCGGCATTCGGCCAGTTTACTGCAAAGCCGAAGGACGGCGAGACGTATGCACGCGGCTATCAGATATTCAAAAAGGATGGAAAAATCCGCGTCATTTATACAGATGCAATCGAAGTAGAGTAAAATAAGATTATAACCGAAGCGAGAGGGTTTTTCCCTCTCGCTTTTTATATCTTCGCGGATGGGTGAATCAGAAAAGCACAACACCTGCCGGCAGAAAGATTCCGCGACAGGCGTTGTGTTTGCGTGACAGTAAACCGTTTATGGTTGGCACCTTCAATAATAAAAAAAGCGCGGACAAAGCCGCGCCGAAAAACGCATGCTTTAATTCGTTGCTACACAAATTTAATGAGACTAAGCAGTATCATAAAACAGCATGCATTTTTGCCGAAATACAAAAATACTGCTATAGCTCATTATATTAAATTTGTGTAGCATAAATATGATACCACAACTCCGCAGATTTGTAAAGCATTATTAATGCCGACGTCCCGAAAGGCTCCCCTTTGTGTCAAAGGTAGCGGAGCGCACCACCCTAAAGGCTTCCCCTTGAGGGGAAGCTCCGCCGAAGGCGGTGATGAGGTGGTTAAACGTTATC
>JAFQVE010000580.1 GCA_017408185.1 Oscillospiraceae bacterium
GGCTGATGCTTCTCTTCTTGTTGATAAGCAGATAATAATCAACAACGAAAAGGTTGAAAACGCGGCATATACGATAAAGAGCGCCGTTGCCGACGGAAACGTTGTAACGCTTGATATCGGGGATATAACGCTTATCGACGGACTTGTTGACTATACTGATATTTCAAAGGGATACACCTATAACATAGCTGTCGGAGAAAAGTTCACAATTCCGCTGACATACACAGATGATGCGCGCCCTGAGTTTGATGAAGTCAGAGATAATATCACAACGAGTGCAGGAAGCTCTGTAAGCGTGGATGTAAATGCAGAAAGTCCGCTTGGGGAGACGATAACATATATCGGAACGGTTCTCCCGCGCGGTGCAAGCATAAATGCGGATACAGGTATCGTTACATGGAAACCGGATGCAAGTCAGATAGGTGAGACGGGCTTTATGATCACCGCGCGGGACTCTTCCGGACGTGAAAGCAATATAAGCTTTGAAATAACGGTTTACGGTGCTACTACAGGTAATAAAAACGAAACAGGCGAAACTCCGTCAACGGAGACCACTGATACACCTGCGGGTAACGGCGGTGGAGGAGGCGACGGTGCCGCACCGACCAAGCCGGAAACAGGGAAGGATGATGAAAGCCTTCTCCTCGAGGAGAAGGTGCCGAGCGGAGACGAGGCGGATGAGGTGGAAAAATCGCAATTCACAGACCTCGGAAGCCACGCCTGGGCAGCGGATGCAATAAACGCGCTTGCGGCAGATGGAATAATAAAGGGCACGACCGCAAGCACGTTCTCTCCGGGAAATAACATCACCCGTGCAGACTTTGCGTTGCTTCTTGTCCGCGCGTTTGGATTAAAGTCTGATAATACAGAAAACTTTACGGATGTTTCGGCAAATGACTACTTCGCACCGGAGCTTGCAATAGCACGCAATACAGGGCTTGTCAACGGCATCGGTGATAACAAGTACGCCCCGCGCAATACTATTACCCGTCAGGATATGATGGTAATCATCTACCGCGCGTTAAATAGCCTTCCCCTTGAGGGGAAGGTGGCGCCGCAGGCGACGGATGAGGTGTTATCGCAATATCCCGATTTTGACACTGTCGCTCCTTATGCCCGCGACGCCGTCTCTGCACTCATCTCGGTAGGTCTTGTTAACGGCAAGAACAATCTCATCGCACCAACGGATTATACAACAAGAGCCGAGGTTGCGGTGCTGATAAAGAGAATATTGGATTATACGAAACAAACTTTGGAGAAATAGAATAAAAATGATTAATATTGGAATAATCGGATGCGGAAAGATGGCAGGCGCGCATATAGCTGCGCTTGCCCACATCCCGACGGCACGCGTCACGGCTGTTTGTGACGTTGATGAAGCAAAAAGAAATGAGCTTGCAGAAAAAACGGGTGCCCGTGCATATATGAGCTATGTCGAAATGACAGAGAAAGAAGCCTTGCAGCTCGTTATGATATGTCTTCCGCCGGGAATGCACGGCGTGTGTGCGCGTCACTGCGCTGAAAAGGGAATTAACATTTTCCTTGAAAAGCCGATGGGAATTGACTCCGGAGACTGCCGCGCCATGATAGAAGAATGTAAAAAGTATGGCGTTATGCTTTGGGTTGGACATATGCAGTGTTATTCAATCGAGAATTGTATAGTAAAAGAGTTGATTGGCTCGGGCAAGTATGGAAAGTTGGTCGCAATCAACGAATTTAGATGCTGTGAGTATCCAAAGGAAACCTCACCCAAGTGGATTATGGACAGGAAAATTGCCGGTGGCGGGATGCTTTTTAACCTCGGCTCGCACACGATTGATATGGCACAGTTTCTGGGTGGTAGCCGTGTTGATGCTGCAGCGTGCAGTGCGAATTTTCTCGAGAACGGAACAGAAAATATGGCATCCGGCTTCCTGAAGCTTGAAAACGGCGTTGCGGTAACGTTTAATCTTATCGGAAGCTGTAAGCACCGCAAATATCAGATAGAGCTTTACTTAACCGAAGGTCAAATCCGTATCATCCCGTGGGAAAGGGTAGAAGCCTGCGGCAAAGACGGAATTTTCAAAACTGTGGCAAGCACGAAGGAAATTTACGAAAACGATGAAAAAGGATGGCAGTATTACCAGCTGTGTGATGTTGTCAAAGGTGCAGAGACTGGAACGGCAAAAGTGCCGGGGGAATACGGTCTCGCGATAATTGAATGTCTTGAAGCACTCTACCGCTCTGCGGGGAGAAAATAGAATAGGAGGTACGTTATGAAAAAGTTTGTTGCGATTGCATTGTTGTTTTGTATGATGTTTGCGCTTTCAGCGTGCGGCGGAGGACGGACAGAGGTTGTGTCCGACACTCTTGCCGGTGCGGATATAGAGGTTGTTGTTCCGTCATCACCAAACTGGCCTTTCGGGGATGACTGGAAGGTTCTCGATTATGTGAGGGAGGCAACACAGGCGAATATCGATTTTGTTGCTTATCCCAGTTCGGATTATACAACAAAGGTATCACTTATTATGGCGGCACCGGAAAGTGTTCCGGATCTTATGTGTATGCCGAGTATGGATTTTGTAAGCAAGTATGTTTCTCAGGGTGCTTTTGTGGCGATTGATGATTATGAGGATAAAATGCCCAACTACACAAAATTCTGGAACTCACTTCCGGAAAAAGAAGCGGAAGATATGAAGCGTATTCGCCGCTCTGCCGATGGGAAAACATATTATCCGCAGGTTTACGGACGCCAGAATACAATAAATCTTCGCTCGTGGCTCTATCGTGAGGATGTTTTCAAAAAACACAATCTCAAAACACCCGAAACGCTTTCGGAGCTTTATGAAACCGCAAAGAAATTAAAGGAGCTTTATCCTGACAGCTATCCGGTCTGCATCCGCGGGTTTTTCAATAACGGCGTTGATCTTATCGGCGCACAATGGAGTCCGTATTTTGCCTATGGCGCGTATTATGATTTCAACACCGATACGTGGCATTTCGGCGCTCGAGAGGATACAATGCGCGAGATGATAGAATATTTTAAAAAGCTCAGTGATGAGAAGCTTATTCCGCCAAGCTATATCACAATGAGTGCAAGTGAGTGGTCCGAGCTTGTTCATACCGACAGGACGTTTATGTTCCCGCAATATCAGGTGCAGATTGATATCCTGAACACTGAAAGCAGAAAGAATAATTCGGAGTTTACTATGGCACCTATGATGCCGCCGCGCGCAGACACGGAGAAGGGGCAGAACAAACTTGCAAAGTGGAATGTAGATCCGTGCGGTTATGTTGTTTGCAACAGCGGAAACGAAAAGCGTATTTCAAACGCCTTCGCACTTCTTGATTGGTTCTATTCCGACGAAGCCTGCGAGCTCCTTTCGTGGGGAAAAGAAGGAGAAACGTATGAGGTTCGCAACGGTGAGAAGAAGTATCTCCTCGGAAATGAGGCAAATGTGCAGAGCGCATACGGCATCCAGACGAACAGCTTCGTTGTCCGCATCGAGCAGGATGCCGTTATGGAAAGCTTTTCAGAGGAACAGCGTGAAAGCACGGCGATTATTGCAGAGTATATCGAGGAAGGCTATAACCCGGCTCAGTGGGTAGGACTCAACGAAGAGGAAGAGGCTGTTCGCGCAGAGGTTGGTGCGGCACTTCAGACATATACTCAGGAGATGATTTCAAAGTTCCTTCTCGGAACCGAACCGCTCTCAAAGTGGGATGAATATGTCGCAACAATCAACGAAATGGGCGCGGATAAGCTTCTTGCAGCGTATGAAAGTGCATATAACAGAGTAAAATGAAAAATTGCTCTGCTTAAGCTACGGTTTAAAAATGCAAATTTTGGCAGAGAAAATAAAAAATCCCGAAGAC
>JAFQVE010000581.1 GCA_017408185.1 Oscillospiraceae bacterium
GATAATGGTTAAGCGCGGAGGAAAAACAGAAACCCACAGCTCGCCGATAAGAGTGAATGATGTAAGCTCACCTGCCGGAATTGAGCTTCGCGGACCTGCAACAGTTTATGTTGAAGGAACAGGAAGCTTTGTTCAGCGCGCGGTAATGGAGAGCACAGGAAAAATCACGCTTTCGCCGGAGCAGGTAATGTATAAAATTATCGGTGGCGACGGCGTGGCGGAAATCTCTGCTGATGGACGGATTACGGGAATTTCTGCGGGTAAAGTTGAGATTGCTGCATCAGCCTTCTTCCGTGATACCTATATCGAAAGCGAAGTTGTAACAGTTAATGTTATTCCCAAAACCCAGAAAACCGAACCCACTCTTTTCACATATGATATGAGAAAGAACGGTATAGAAAATGTCAAGAAATATGACTGGGCAGAGGCTGAACTTGATTGGTATCTCAAATACGCAGATGTATATGTTGACAATGCGGAACAGCTTTACAATATGATGATACCGGAGGGGATTCCGAGAGCAAGATACTGCGCGATGAACGGAAATGACCCGACGTATTCAAGCTGTAAGTATTGCGGTGATAATTTCCTCGAATCCCGCGGAACATCGTATTTTACGGTGGATGCATTCAACCGCCCGTGGAAGGTGCAGTGTCCGACCTGTAAACGTCTGTTCCCGAGCAATGATTTCGGAAGCTTCTATGAGCTTGGCGTAGATGAACACGGTGCATTCAAGCGTGAAGTTGCGCTTGAAGAAAACGGGATTCTTTGCAAAAGAGGCGAGCGTGACGAGAACGGCGTTTACGTACCGTATAAGGAATATGAAGATAATCCGTATGGCTACGGAGACCCGAAAGGATATCTCTATAACGAGCTGTATACCGAGCTTTATGAAACAGGGCTTGATCCGGTAACAAAGGAGCCGATAACTCATGCGTGGGGCGATTTCACAATCGACGTAAACGGAGACGGAAAGCCGGATTCCGGATATTTCTGGGGAGTTGATGACGGCTACGGTTATTACACCGGAAAGGAATATAAAAGCGGAAGCAAAACAATTCCCGAGGTTCACCCGTATGTTGCAAACTATATGTATCACGGACCTGCGTCTATATCAAATATGGCGGTAAGGTGCCTTGCACATGCGTATATGCTTACAGGCGATATTAAGTATGGACGTCTTGGGGCAGTAGTGCTCGACAGGCTTGCAGACACTCTTCCCGATATGTCCACCGGCCAGTATCCGTTTCTCGTAACAGACGGCGGCGAGGGAATAGGTAAAATTCAGGGCGCGCTTAATGACTGTACTGTGCTCAGAATTTTTGCACAGGGCTGTGATGCACTTTATCCTCTTATAGATGATCCTCAGGTTATTGAGTATTTAAGCGCAAAGTCTGAAAAGTACGGGCTTGAAAATCCGAAGCTTTCAGGCAGTGATATCTGGTCAAATTGGGCAGACGGAATACTTCGTGAGACGTATAAATCCTGCCTCAATACAAAGCTTCGAGGAGGCTTTGGACATAAGCATGAGGCTCTTGCAACCGCTGCTGTTGTTCTTGACTCAATGCCTGAAACCGAAGAAATGCTTGATTGGCTCTTCAAACCCGGATTTGAGGATAAAGTAAATCTTATCTGCAACGGCGGAAACACAAACGTAGAGCTGATGGCAACGCTTGACCGTGACGGATTCGGAAACCATGGTTCTCCAAACTATAACAAGACATGGATAGAGTTCCTTATGTATGTCCAAAATGCAATTGACGATTATGACAGATATGACAAATACGATCTGTTCGATAATCCTAAATTCGCGAAGATGTTCACTGTATTCACTCCGTTTACACTCGTTTCAAAATACACCGCGCAGATAGGGGACTCGGGCTACACCGGCTCACAGACGTTTGAAACTCCGGCAATGGAAGATCTCGTATATGCTTATAAACGTCTTGGAGACAAGAGTATTGCAAAGCTTTTGTATCTGCAGAACGGAATGACAACTGAAGGAATACACGATGATATCTTTGTGAAAAATCCGGAGGCAATCGCAGATGAAATAGAAGATATTGTGGAGAGCGAAGGACAGTACCTTGAAAGTGAAATGTTGACGGGTGCGGGGTTTGCAGTTTTGCGTGACGGTGAACTGATAAAGTCTGCCGGAACGAATGCAACATATGATTCTCAGCGTGATTTCTGGATGTATTTCGGAAGAACTGAAGGACACGGACATACGGGAAGCCTGAATCTCGGAATTGATGCTTTCGGGTATAACTTTGCTCCGGATTTCGGATATCCCGAGGATGCGAACACCTCGCCACGAAGACTGTGGCTTGACGGAACTCTTTCGCATAACACAGTTGTGGTTAATACAAAAAATCAGAAGGCGATGTCAGAGTCTACATCTCCACTTCATTTTGACGCAGGGGAGAATGTCGGCGTTATGGATGTTGATTCCTCGGCAGTATATGACGAGACTCGTGTATACAGACGTACTCTTGTTTCGGTAAAGGTTTCCGACGAGATATCTTATGGCGTTGATTTCTTTAAGGTTCTTGGCGGAAATGACCAGATTTATACTTTCCGTGCCCATTCCGATGAGATTTATGAAACAGAAGGTCTTACCCTTACAAAGCAGGTAGATGAAACGACTGGGGAATACAAAGGAACTTACGCAAGTGAAGAGGTAGAAATAGGGATGGATCCGGGCTTTATTGAGAACGGAACACCAACCTATCCGACAGGCTTTACGTTCCTTAAAAATATCCGCCGTGATGAGACAGGAAAAGATAATTTCGCAGTGGATTTTAAGATTCGTGATTTCCAGAAGGTGCTTCCGTATAATATGAATCTTCATCTCCGTATGACGGCGCTAAATGATTTTGAGGCAGATGAGGTTGCGATAACTTCGGCATTTGTTCCAAGAAAGGGAGAAGCAGCGAAGTATTACGACACCCTTGAACAGGTTCTTATTCGTCGCAAGGGAAGCGGAACGCTTAATTCCTTGTTCACCACAGTTTATGAACCGTATAAGGATGCAAGATATATAAAGAAGATTGAGGCTCTTCCGATAACTCCGGTTGACGGCGACCTTTCCGCTGTTGACGCGGCAAAGGCAGTCAAGGTAACTCATACAAGC
>JAFQVE010000582.1 GCA_017408185.1 Oscillospiraceae bacterium
CTACCTTAACAGGCTCGGTATCTTTGAATGCAACGATTTTACTTAAATACAGATCTCGCTTTTTCAGTTCATGCGTATCAATCATTGATTGCACCTCCTTACGCATAAGAGTATAGCATAAACACATCTAAAAATCAAGTTTATGCACTCGATTGCAAAAACTTTCTGATTTTCGACAATTTATGCCGATTCAAAACTTTTTATCTGCACATCTTGACTTATCTGATCTGCAAAGTTATAATAAATATGTCACACACGACATATTTATTATATTTCCGAGGTGCGCACAATGAAGTTTATTCCATTCAAAGAAACAACTCAGACAATAAACGGAGAAACATATATTCTAATGCAGCAAACACATCAGATTCTCCGCCAACGCCGATTAGAATTGGGTCTTACCCAAACTCAGGTAGCGGAGAAGGCCGGAATACTATTGCGACAGTATGCACGTATTGAGGGTCAGGAAGGTTCGTTTCGTTCTTCAGGTGCAAGAATCTTTCTGTCTGTGTGCGCTGTGTTGAAGCTTGATCCATATATGTTCTTCCCCGAAATTGAAGATAATGAAAAAGAAGATGTTACCGCTATAAAAGAAACGGCACCCGTCCCCGCATGTAGCAAGCAAGTTGAGGTGACTCGCTATCCTGCAAAACCGTCCCGTTACATTCCTCTGCAGGAATATATGGATTTAATGAGGTGTGTTCCTGCCGGTAAGGTAGTGACTGCAAAAACTGTTGAAGCTTACTTTAAGAAGAAATACAATGTTGAAGTCATTGTAATCGAAGTACAGGGTAGTTTCCTTGAAGAACAGAAGATGTCTTATCCTTTCTGGCGCGAGTTGTCTGCCAACGGACAGCTTTATGCAACTACCCGTTTCAAGAATCGAGATCAGCAACAGCATCTACTGGAACAGGATGGGTTAGAAATTATCCCCTGTGGTGCAAACAAAGCTTCGCTTAAGGTAAAGGACTATAAGACTCACTTGTTTGATTTGAACTCCATATAAATCACCAATATGTATGCAAGGTCACGGCAAAGACTTCTCTTGAAAGCAAATGCCGTGACCTTTCTTTTAGTAAGCCGGGATTCCATATCCCAAAATCTCATAATAACCAAGAGGATAATCTCTACGGCGGCAGCTGTCACCGGAGTTTCCCTCAATGGTATACACCCTGCCATTTTCGACTTTTTCAACGATACCTACATGATCGGAAAGACCGTCCTGCGATCCGGAAGAATCATTTGGGTTGTCCCAATCGAAGAAAATAATCATGCCGGGTGTCGGTTCTGCGCTGTTGTCTGCCCACTGACCACGCTCACGGAACCAGTTGACACCGTTTACGCAACCCGCAAACTTTGGAATAACGCCCGTTTCGATATACCCACACTCGTTGGCACACCACGATACAAAGCAGGCACACCACTCCACGCGGCTACCAAATCCATACCAGGACCAGTAAGGCTCACCACCCACATTGCCGATTTGCGAAAGCGCAACGGCTACGATCTGGTCATCGCTGGTGCTGATACCATACAGAACAGCTGTCCATAGCGAATTGTTCTCGTCATCGAGAAGTGCTTCCAGCTGTTCCAACTGATCTTCATCGAAGCTATATTCTGCCGCCATTTCTTCGGCAGTCTTATGACTGACGGTGATATATAGGTATGTTTTCGTGACCTCAACCACTTCTTCGACGATGTTTCCGTTCCCGTCATCCGATTCAATAATCTCCGTGCCGGTGATCTGTTCGGTACGGTAGTCGATCTCATTCATCGCCCAGAAGATCTCGCGTAGCAGCTCTATTTTCTCATCTGTGATGGATGCCACTTCCTGCGGATTATCCGGGTCTGTTGTGGTCTTTACCGCATAAACGGAAAGCACTTCCGGCCATACTGCTCTTGCTCCTGACATTTCCTGTTCGTCATAAGCTACGGATGCTTTGATGGAATCAATCTCCGATAAGTATTCCTCATTGATCTCCTGAACCACCTGCTGCATGGTCTGGTTACTACCGGTATCTTCGCTTGAAAAGAAGATACCGAAGCAGGAGCCGACAATCAGGGCTATCAGACAAATAACCACAATGACAACAACCGCAACCCATCCGCCTGCAGCAATCGCGGCAACCAACGCCTTGATACCGGCAATGATCGCTTTTACCGCCGCTGCGGTAGCCTTCGCTATAGCCTTGGCTGCTACTACTGCAGCCCTTGCTGCCGCTCGTGCTGCCTGCGCCGCAACCCGGGCGGCTCTGGCTGTGGCCTGTGCCGTTTTCTGTGCCGCTTTTGCCGCTGCCTGCGATGTTTTAATCGCAGTTTTCGAGGTTGCTTCTGCAGTCTTAACGGCTTTTTGAGAAGTTTTGATTGTACCTTTTGCGGTCTTGACCGATGCTTTTCCGGTAGATTTTGCCGTCTGCTTTACGGTGCGTTCAGAACGCTGCACAGTTTTTATGGTCTGCCGCGTGGTTTCCTGCGACCGTTTTGCAGATCTTCTTGCAAACTGTCTGCCGCGATGAAGAGTATGTGTTTCCGAGGATGCTGAGTTGCCGCCAGTGGTATCCATTATGCGGATTTCCTGGGCTGTAGGTTCAGGCTGCTTTGCCCTCGCTTTCGGTGGTTGGTTGGGTATGTTGACCTGTTCTGCTTTTTCCGCCTGTTTCGCCTTATGATGTTTATATGCGTCTCTGCCTTTCTGTCCGGCTTTGGAAATCCCGGAAGTAGCCATGTGCGCCGTTTCCTGCGTTATGTCCTCAATGCCATA